>NZ_POUD01000290.1 GCF_003236395.1 Nonomuraea aridisoli
GTGGAGGGCTGGTGGGGGGAGCGGGGAAGGATGAGGCGGACGACATTGTTCGGATGGGAGTCGAGGAGGACCTCTACGTCGGCGTCCGAGATCAGGTCGTACGGCGGGGAGGTCACCTTGGCGGGATCTTCGACAGCGAAACGCACGCCTCGGAAGGGCCGTAGCACCAGTCCATCCGGTACCGGCAGTTCAGGAGTCCCCATACCGGGCATGCTCCCATAAGTGCTTGTGCCTTCCGGAAGTCGCCCCGTGGTTGTGGTCGCAGTCGTGCCGTCCCGGCAGTCAGGGCGGGGCGGGGGTCGCCGTAGCAGCGATGAAGGAGTCCTCCCACATGTGTCAAGATCGAAACGTTCACGGTGAAAGCTCGGGCGCTCCCATGGGCGGCGTTTACGACTGGTACCAGCGTGGGGTCAAGTTGCTCAAAGAGGGCAGTCCGGCCGCCGCGGCGGCCCTGCTGGAACGCGCCGCGGCGGCCGAGCCCGAATCCCGGAGCATCTTGGAGGCGCTGGCCCGGGCCCAGTTCAACTCCCGGCAGTATGTGGAGGCCGCGGCGAGCTTCCGGCAGATCGTGGACTTCAACCCGGCCGAGGATTATGCCTACTTCGGGTTGGGACTGTCGTTGTGGCGCACGGGAGACGTGGAGGGAGCCCAGGAGCCTCTCGCCATCGCCGTGGCCATGCGCCCGGACGAACGCCATTACGTGTCGGCGTTGAAGAGCGTTCGTGCCACCTTGCGCGCTCGCCGTGAGATGTAGTCATGGCTTCAGAGACACCGGGCGCCCGCTCCGCACGGCGAGGCCGGACGGGCGGCCCGGTGGTGCTCAGGCCTGGTGACGGGCGGCGTTGGCGGTGATGGCCGAGCGGAAGTACGCCGCCAGCCCCGCAGCCGTCGCGTCGATGGAGGCGGTGAAACGGGGATCGGAGACGTACATCTCACCGAGGCCGCGGTGGATCTCGTACGTGCACTCGTAGCACCAGCGCGTGATGTGGGCGCGGTGCTCCTCCGCCAGGTCCATGGCCTGCTCGCCGTCGGCGGGCAGGCCCGCGCGCATCGCGTCCGCCAGGCGCGCGCTGATGACGGCCGCCTCGGTCACGAACCGTTGCCAGTCCTCCTTCGTGTACGACGCCGTGCGCCGCGCCGAGTCGGCCCACGCCTGGGTGCCGCCCCAGCGCCGCTCGGCCTCCGCCGCGTGCTCGTCCGGGTCGAAGCCGCCGAACAGCTCCGCGCGCTCCTCGGCCGACAGATTGACAGATGTGGACATGCCGGATCCTTCCTGAAGGTGGGTACGACGGCGACGCTAAAGTCTCACGCGGCGTGAGAGTCAACCGGGAAGAGGGACTGTGCTGATCGACGGCTACGACACCCTGCTGCTCGACCTCGACGGCGTGGTCTACCTGGGCAGCCACGCGGTGCCCGGCGCCCCGGCCGCACTGGAGGAGGCCCGCCGGCACGGGGCGCGGCTGGCGTACGTGACGAACAACGCCTCGCGCACGCCGGCGGCCATCGCCGCGCACCTGCGTGAGCTGGGCGCGCCCGCGACCGCCGCCGACGTGGTGACCTCCGCGCAGGCGGCCGCCCGGCTGGTGGCCGAGCGCGTTCCGCCCGGCGCGAACGTGCTCGTGGTCGGCGGGTCGGGGCTGCGGCTGGCGGTACGCGAGGCGGGGCTGCGTCCGGTGTCGACGGCCGCGGAGGAGCCTGTGGCGGTGGTGCAGGGGTTCGCGCCGGGGCTGTCGTACGGGCTGCTGGCCGAGGGGGCGCTGGCGGTGCGGCACGGGGCGCTGTTCGTGGCCGCGAACCGCGACACCACGCTGCCGAGCGGGCGAGGGATCCTGCCGGGCAACGGGGCCCTGGTCAGCGTGATCGCCGTGGCCACCGGCGCCGAACCGGTCTACGCCGGCAAGCCCGACCCGCCGCTGCACCGCGAGTCGATGATCCGTACGGGCGCGCGCCGGCCGCTGGTGGTGGGCGACCGGCTGGACACCGACATCGAGGGGGCCTTCAACGCGGGCGTCGAGAGCCTGCTGGTGCTGACCGGGGTGGCGGCGGCCGCCGACGTGCTGACGGCGGAGCCCCGCCACCGGCCGACGTACATCGGGGAGGACCTGGGGGCGCTGCTCCTGCCGTATCCAGAGGTCCGCGACGGCGCCTGCGGCGGGTGGCGGGCCGGCTGGCAGGACGGGACGCTGCGGCTCGACGGCGACGGCAGCCGGATCGACGGGTTGCGGGCGGCCTGCGACGCCGCCTGGACGGCGGCCGGTGAGGGACGTATCGAGGGGGACGCGGTCAAACCGGTGCTCGACCGGATCGGGTGATCCTCGTACGGCCTTCCGGCCGGCCGGGGCGGGGAGGAGGAAAAGGGGCCCTTCTCTGGGGAGGTTTCGCTCGTCGCTGAAAACTCGTCGCTGAACTCGTCGGTGAAAGACGTCAGATGAGCCGGCGCAGGCGCATCAGGTCACTGAAGCTCGCATCGACCTTCACCCGCCCCCCGAGCAGCGCACGCGCCAGGTCGAGCTCCCCGTCGACCAGCGCGACCAGGTCGTCGCTCGCGATCGTCAGCTTGACGTCGGCGGCCTTGCCGTCCGGCGGCGGCTGCTCGGTGAACGGGTCGAGCCCGCCGTGGTGAAGCCGGCCGTAGAAGCTCACGTCGAGGTCGGACACCCGGCAGCTGACCGTGCGCTCGACGACGTGCTTGGCACGGTCCTCCTCACCGATCTCGTCGAAATGGGCGACGAGCTTGGCCAGTGCGGCCCGGCACTCCTCGACGCTTGCCATGATGCGTATCCTTTCTTCCCTTTACGGACGGTAGCGTTCCACATCAGTAGCACCCCCGTATGACCTTCAACGCGTGACACGCCTGCCGAGGTCCCGGGTGCTCGCGGGAGGCGTTACGGTCGAGTCATGAGTGAGCTGCCCGAGGAGACCGCGGACGCGCGGGTCGACGCCATCGTCGCCGGCCTGGCCCGGCTGGGCGAGCTGCCCGTGAGCGAGCACGTGGCCGTCTTCGAGGAGGCGTTCTCCGGGCTGGAGAGCACGCTCGCGGCCGTGGACGACGCGCAGGGCGAGCATACGACGGCGGGGCGGATGACGGACGCGGGGGTCCCGGAGCGCCCGTGAGCCGCAGGATCCGTCTCGACAGTGAGCTCGTGCGCCGCGGCCTGGCCCGCTCGCGCGAGCAGGCCGCCCAGCTCATCGAGGCCGGGCGGGTCAGCGTGGGCGGCCAGCGGGCCCGCAAGCCCGCCACCCAGGTCGACACCGCCTCCGCCATCGTCGTGGCCGCCTCCGACGACGGCCCCGACTACGTCTCGCGCGGGGCGCACAAGCTGCTCGGCGCGCTGGAGGCGTTCACGAGCCTGTCGGTGGAGGGGCGCCGCTGTCTCGACGCCGGCGCCTCCACCGGCGGGTTCACCGACGTGCTGCTGCGCCGTGGGGCCGCTCACGTGCTGGCCGTCGACGTCGGCTACGGTCAGCTCGCCTGGTCGCTGCGCAACGACGAGCGGGTGACCGTGATGGAGCGCGTCAACGTGCGCGACCTCACCCCCGACATGGTCGGCGAGCCGCCCACGCTGGTCGTCGGCGACCTGTCGTTCATCTCGCTGCGGCTGGTGCTGCCCGCGCTGGCCGCGGTCGCGGCGCCGAGAGCCGACTTCGTGATGCTGGTGAAGCCGCAGTTCGAGGTGGGCAAGGACCTCGTCGGGGCGGGCGGCGTCGTCCGCGATCCCGAGCTGCGGGCGCGGTCGGTACGCGACGCCGCGGCCAAGGCCGTCGAGCTGGGGCTGACCGTGCGCGGCGTCACCGCGAGCCCGCTGCCTGGGCCGTCGGGAAATGTCGAATACCTGCTGTGGCTCGGCAAGGGCGAGGGCGAGCCCCCGGTCGCCGACCTCGATGCCGAGATCCAGCGGGCCGTCGCGGAAGGGCCGCAATGAAACGCACCGTGCTGGTCGCCGTGCACACCGGGCGAGCCGCCGCCGTCGACAGCGCCCGGTTGGTCATCGACCGGCTGGTCAAGGCGGGCATCGCCGTCAGGGTGCTCGACACCGAGGCCGCCGAGATCGGCTGCCCGGAGGCCGAGGCCGTCCCGGCCGACCCGGGCGCGGCCAAGGACGCCGAGGTCATGTTCGTGCTCGGCGGCGACGGGTCGCTGCTGCGCGCGGCCGAGCTGGCCAGGGCGGCGGGCACGCCGCTGCTGGGCGTCAACCTCGGCCACGTCGGCTTCCTGGCCGAGGCCGAGGTGGCCGACCTGGCCGCGGCCGTCGACAACGTCGTGGCGGGCCGCTACGACGTCGAGGAGCGCATGACGGTCGACGTCATCGCCCGGCACAACACCAGGGTGCTGGCCGACACGTGGGCGCTCAACGAGGTCACCGTGGAGAAGCAGGGGCGCATGCTGGAGGTGGTCGCCGAGATCGACGGCCGGCCGCTGTCCCGCTGGGGCTGCGACGGCGTGATATGCGCCACTCCGACCGGCTCGACCGCGTACGCGTTCTCCGCCGGCGGACCGGTCGTGTGGCCGGAGGTGGAGGCGCTGCTGATGGTGCCCATCAGCGCGCACGCGCTGTTCGACCGGCCGATGGTGGTCTCGCCGCGCGCCACGCTGGCCGTCGAGATCCTGCCGGACACGCCGCGCGGCGTTCTGTGGTGCGACGGGCGCCGCAGGTTCGAGCTCCCGCCGGGCTCCAGGGTCGAGGTGCGCAGGGGCGCCGAGCCCGTCCGCCTGGCCCGGCTGCACGGCGTGGAGAGCACGGGCGCGCCGTTCACCGACCGGCTGGTCGCCAAGTTCGAGCTACCCGTTCAGGGCTGGCGCGGAAGGGCGCGACCCTGAGTCAATGGACAGGAGAGCGCGTAGGATCACGTGGGCATGGCGGGCCGCGCTGGCAGCGGCGTCAGACACGGCAGTGAACGGGAGTGGGCAGTGCGACCAAGGGTCGAGGAGGTCCGCATCCAGGGGCTCGGCGTCATCGACGAGGCCGTGCTCGAGCTATCCCCGGGCTTCAACGTGGTCACCGGCGAGACCGGCGCGGGCAAGACGATGGTCGTCACCGGGCTCGGCCTGCTGTTCGGCGGCCGGGCCGACCCGTCGCGCATCCGCCCGGGAGCGGACCGGGCGACCGTCGAGGGCACGCTCGTCATCGAGCCGGGCGGCCGCGTCGCCCAGCAGGTCGAGGACATCGGCGGTGAGGTCGAGGACGGCGAGCTGATCATCTCCCGCACCGTCTCCGCCGAGGGCAGGTCCCGGGCGTGGCTGGGCGGGCGATCGGTGCCCGTCGGCACGCTGACGTACCTCGCCGACGACCTGGTGGCCGTGCACGGTCAGATGGACCAGCAGCGGCTGCTGCAGCCGGCCAGGCAGCGCGCCGCGCTCGACCGTTATGCCGGCAACGCGCTGGTCAAGCCGCTGCGGGCCTATGCGCAGGCGTACAAAAGGCACAAGCAGGTGGCCGCGCTGCTGGAGGAGCTGACCACCCGGGCCAGGGAGCGGGCGCAGGAGGCCGACATGCTCCGCTTCGGCCTGGAGGAGATCGAGAAGGTCGACCCGAAGGCGGGCGAGGACGCCGAGCTGCGCGCCGAGGAAGAACGCCTGTCACACGCCGACGCGCTGCGCACCGCCGCGACGAGCGCCCACACGGCGCTGCTCGGCGACCCGATGGAGGCCGCGGGCGGCCCCCACGACGTCGTCTCGCTGCTGGGGGAGGCGCGGGCCGCGGTGGAGGCCGTACGCGACTTCGACGCCCAGCTCGCCGGGGTGGCCGACCGGCTGGCCGAGGCCGGCTACCTGATCTCCGACGTGGCCACCGACCTGGCGGCGTACGCCGAGTCCGTCGAGGCCGACCCCGCCCGGCTCGCGGCCGTGCAGGAGCGCAGGTCGGTGCTGTCGGGCCTGACCCGCAAGTACGGCGAGGACACCACCGCCGTCCTGACCTGGGCGCAGCAGGCGGCGGCCCGGCTGGCCGAGCTCGAAGGCGACGACGAGCGCATCGGGGAGCTGACCCGCGAGTACGACGAGCTGACGGCCCGGCTCACCGAGCTGGCCGCCCAGCTGACGAAGGTGCGCGAGGCCGCCGCCGAGCGGTTCGGCCGCGCCGTCACCGAGGAGCTCACCGCGCTCGCCATGCCCCACGCCCGGGTCGTCGTCCAGCTGAGCCAGAGCGAGGAGTTCGGGCCGGAAGGCCGCGACGAGGTCGAGCTGCGCATGGCCGCCCATCCCGCCGCGCCGCCGCTGCCGCTCAACAAGGGCGCCTCCGGCGGTGAGCTGAGCCGCGTGATGCTCGCGATCGAGGTGGTCTTCGCCGGCGCCGATCCCGTGCCGACGTTCGTGTTCGACGAGGTGGACGCCGGCGTCGGCGGCAAGGCGGCGGTCGAGATCGGGCGCCGGCTCGCCCGGCTGGCCCGCACCGCGCAGGTGATCGTGGTCACCCACCTGCCCCAGGTGGCGGCCTTCGCCGACCAGCATCTCGTGGTCGAGAAGGCTAGCGACGGCAGCGTCGTGCGCAGCGGAGTCGTCACGCTCAACCACGAGGGCCGTGTACGCGAGCTGTCGCGGATGCTCGCCGGACTCGAGGACTCCGAGCTGGGCCGGGCGCACGCCGAGGAGCTGCTGGGGCTGGCGGCAGCCGACAGGTGATTGCGGGTGACATAGTGGACACGCCGCGTAATGCGTGGCCTGCGCGCCGTTTGGCTCTGGCAGGATGGTCGTTGATGAAGGTTCCGGGAAGCAAGATGCCGGGCCTCCGTGGGCGGAAGGTCGGTGACCTTCCCGGTATAACGGCAGTGGCGAGGATCGACCGGCGCACCAAGAGGCTGACCAAACGCCTCCAGCCCGGAGAAATAGCGATTATCGACCATGTTGACGTTGACCGGGTCAGCGCGGAGGCTCTTGTCGCATGCGGAGTCGCGGCGGTGGTCAACGTCGCCGCGGGGATCAGCGGGCGCTACCCCAATCTGGGGCCCCAGATCCTGATCGAAGCCGGCGTGCCGTTCGTCGACCACGCCACCCCCGAGCTCTTCGAACGTGTCAAGGACGGCGACGTCGTGCGCATCTGCGACGGCGTCGTCCATCTCGACGACGACGTGGTGGGCAAGGGCGTCGAGCAGACGCCCGAGACCGTCGAGGCCGCCATGGCCGAGGCGCGCGCCGGGCTCGCGGTGCAGATCGAGGCCTTCGCCGTCAACACGATGGAATACGTCCGCGGCGAGGGCAAGCTCCTCATCGACGGAGTCGGCGTCCCCGAGATACGCACCCCCATGGAGGGCCGGCACGTCCTCATCGTGGTGCGCGGATACCACTACAAAGAAGACATCGCCACCCTGCGCCCGTACATCCGCGAATACCGCCCCGTCCTGGTGGGCGTCGACGGAGGAGCCGACGCGCTGCTGGAGGCGGGCTACCTGCCCGACGTGATCGTCGGCGACTTCGACTCGGTCTCCACCAAGGCCCTGACCTGCGGCGCCGAGCTGGTCGTGCACGCCTACCGCGACGGCAGGGCGCCCGGTCTCGAACGCGTCCACCAGCTCGGCCGCGAAGCGGTGATCTTCCCCGCCACCGGCACCAGCGAGGACATCGCCATGCTCCTCGCCGACGACAAGGGCGCCGAGCTGATCGTCGCGGTCGGCACCCACGGCACCCTGGAGGAGTTCCTCGACAAAGGCCGCGCCGGCATGGCGAGCACCTTCCTCACCCGGCTGATCATCGGGAGCAAGCTCATCGACGCCAAGGGCGTGAGCCGGCTCTACCGCAGCCGCATCACCACCTCGCAGCTGCTCCTGCTGGTGATCACCGCACTGATCACCATGGGCGTCGCGCTCTCCCTGTCGCCACTCGGCCAGACCTGGCTGAACGGCCTGCAGGACGTCTGGAACGCGTTCATCTTCTGGCTGGTCGGACTCTTCTCGTGATCGATTTTCGCTATCACCTCGTCTCCATCGTCGCCATCTTCCTGGCTCTGGCGGTGGGCATCGTGCTGGGCACCACCCTCCTGGAGGAGCCCGCGGTCAGGTCCGCCCAGGAGATGACCGCGCAGCTCACCAAGACCAAGGAGGAGCTGCGCGTGGAGATCGACACGCTGCAGGGCCGCCAGGCGGGCAACGACGCGTTCATCGACTCCGCGACGCCCGAGCTCGTCGCGGGGGAGCTGACCGGCCAGCGGGTGCTGCTCATCGAGACGCCGGGCTCCGGCACGGCCGTGCGCGAGTCGGCCGAGAAGGTGCTCGACCAGGCGGGCGCCGAGATCTCCGGGCGCGTCACGCTGACCGAGAAGTTCCTCGACCCCAAGGGCGTCGGCGTGCTCGACGGCCTGGTCAACCAGCTCAAGCCGGTCAACATGATCTTCCCGCCCACGGCCACCAGCTGGGGCCGCGCGTCCACGCTGCTCGCCTCCGCGCTCGTCACGACCGACCCGGCGCAGGCCGGCACACCCAACGCCGCCGCCGGTGACGTGCTCAGCACGTTCGAGGCGGGGGGCCTGCTCAGCGTCGAGGGCGAGCCGGGCGATCGGGCCACGCTCGCGGTGATGATCGCGCCCGAGCGGCCGTACGAGGGTGAGAGCGCCGAGGTCCAGGCCGGTGCGCTCGTCTCGGTCGCCGACGGCTTCGACGCGGCCGGGCGCGGCACGGTGGTGGCCGGCCTCGTGCCGCCCGTCGCCATGCCCGGCGACGTGATCGCCGCTCTGCGCGACGAGAGCGAGGTCTCCAAGCGCGTCTCCACGGTCGACATCGCCGACATGCCGCTGGGCCGCGTCGTCATGGTCTACTCTCTGCGGGAGCAGCTGGCCGGTCACGCCGGCCAGTACGGCGTGGGCCCGGGAGCCTCGGCGCCCATGCCGGCGCCGGCGGCGACCCCGTCCCCGACCCCGACCACCAGTGACTCCGGGAGCTGACATGCCTGCCAGCCGGGCCCGTGGCCTCCTCTACGCCCTCGCCGGCGCCGCCATCGGCGCGGTCGCCGCGCGTGCCGCCTACGCCGGGTTCACCCGCAACCGGCCGGCCGACCTGAGCAGCCGCTGGACGCGGAAGAACCACCGCGGCGAGCCCCTCACCCTGCTGGAGGGGCCCGCGTTCGTCGCCGGTTCCGGCGCCGCCGCCGCGCTCACGCCGGGCCTGCCCGGCCGCGTACGCGCCGCCGCGCTGCTCGCCGGCGCCGGCAGCGGCGCGCTCGGCGCCTACGACGACCTCTACGGCACCACCGACTCCAAGGGCTTCAAGGGCCACCTGAGCGCGCTCGCCCGCGGCGAGGTCACCAGCGGCGCCGTCAAGATCCTCGGCATCGGCGCCACGGGCCTGCTGTCGGCCGCGCTGGTGTCCAAGGGGCCCGCCGACACCCTGGTCAACGGCGCCACCATCGCGGGCGCCGCCAACCTCGCCAACCTCTTCGACCTGCGTCCCGGCCGTGCCATCAAGGTCGGCCTGCTCACCGGCGGGCCGCTGCTGGCCGCCTCGGTGCTGCGCGGCTCGCCCGCCGCCGCGGCGCTGGCCGCCGTCCCGCTGGGCGTCGCGGCCGCACTGCTGCCCGACGACCTCGGCGAGCGCGCGATGCTCGGCGACGCCGGCGCCAACTCCCTCGGCGCGCTGCTCGGGCTGGCCGCGGTCACCCGGCTCGGCAGGCCCGGCCGGTACGCCGTGCTCGGCACCGTCGTCGCGCTGACCGCCGCCGCGGAGAAGGTCAGCTTCACCAAGGTCATCGCCGGCAACCCCGTGCTCAACCGGATCGACATGCTCGGCCGCCGCCCGGCCGACCCTGTGTGACCCGCCGGCCGCGATTGTCGGTCCGGCCTGCCAGGATGTCTGCGTCAGCGTACGTCGGCGGATCTCTGGAGGCCCGGTGGGTGTGGTGACCGCGCGGGGCGTCGCGGGCGGGGCGATGCTCATCGGGGCGATCACCATCCTCGCGCGCGTCGCCGGCTTCGCCAAGCAGTACGCCTTCGCCCAGACCGTCGGCACCAACTGCCTCGCCACGGCCTACATGACGGCCAACCAGATCCCCAACATCGTCTTCGAGGTGGTCGCCGGGGGCGCGCTGGCCGGGATGGTCGTGCCCGTGCTCGCCGGCGCGGTCGACGAGGGCGCGCGCGAGCGGGCGAGCCGGATCGGCTCGGCGCTGCTCACCTGGGTGGTCGTCGTGCTCGTGCCGCTGGGCGTGCTCGTCGCGGTGCTCGCCGGGCCGGTCACCGGGCTGTTCTTCGGGTCGGGCGTGGAAGGCTGCGACAGCGCCTCGATGAGCGCCTCGATGAGCGCCGTCGCCACCCGCATGCTCGTCGTCTTCGCCCCCCAGATCCCCCTGTACGGCGTCGCCGTGGTGCTCTACGGCGTGCTGCAGTCGCACAAGCGCTTCGCCGGGCCGGCGGTCGCGCCGCTGGTGTCGAGCATCGTGGTCATCGTCGCCTATCTCGTCTTCGTGCCGCTCAGCGACGGTCTCAGCGTGCCCACCATGGAGGTGCGGCCCGCCGAGTTGGCGTTGTCGGTCGGCACGAGTCTGGGCGTGCTCTCCCTGGTGCTGGCCGTGCTCGGGCCCGTCGGGCGGCTGGGGCTGCGGTGGCGGCCCACGCTGCGCTTCCCCGACGGGGTGGCGGTCCAGGTGCGCAGGCTCGCGCTGGCGGGCGTGGCGGCGCTGCTGGCCCAGCAGGCGGCCATGGTCGTGGTGGTGCTGCTGGCCAACCAGGCGATCGGCAGCGGCGCCCTCGCCGCCTACAACTACGCGTGGGCGATCTACTTGGTGCCGTACGCGGTGCTGGCCGTGCCGATCGCCACCAGCGCGTTTCCCCGGCTGTCGGCGCAGGTGGGGGAGCCTGAGGCGTTCGCGGCGCTCGCGGCGCGCACGACGCGGGCGGTGGTGCTGGTGTCGGGGTTGTCCGCCGGGGTGCTGGCGGCCGCGTCCGGGCCGGGCGCGGTGGTGTTCCTGGCAGGGAAGAGCGACGTGCCGCCTGGGCAGCTGGCGGCGGCGATCGCGCTGTTCGCCCCCGGTCTGCTCGGGTACGGGCTCATCGCCCACCTCAGCCGGGTGCTGTACGCGGCGGGGCGGGGGCGGGCCGTCGCCACCGGGACCGTCGCGGCGTGGATCGTCGTGATGGTCGCGCAGACGGTGTTCGTTCTGGTGCTGCCCGACGCGTGGGAGATCGGCGGGATGGCGCTCGGGATGAGCGTCGGCATGAGCGTGGGCGGGGCGCTGCTGCTCGGGTCCGTGCTGCGGGCGCGGGGGCGCGCGGCCGTGGCCGGGCTCCCGCGGGCCGTGGGCGCTTCCGCCGCCGGGGGGCTGCTGGGCTTCCTGGCGGGAGCCGGGGTGGTGGCGTTGCTGGGGCCGAGCGGGCTGTGGCCCAGCGCGGGCGCGACCGTGCTGGCCGCCGTGGTGGCGCTGGGTGTGGGGGCGGCGGTGGTGG
>NZ_POUD01000291.1 GCF_003236395.1 Nonomuraea aridisoli
CGAGTACTCTGGGGGAAGACCCCCGCGACCTGACCCGGCCGGGGGTAGTCGTGTTGCCGTCGTGGGGCTGTGGGCGTATCTGATGAGTCTTTCCGGGCTACTTGACCTTGTTCGCGCCGACCCGAAGCTGACCGCCGCTCTCGAAGAGGGCGGCGACGTCGCGCTCGTCGCGCCGTCCGCGCTGCGGCCGTTCGGCGTGGCCGCGCTGGCCGCGCACGACCAGCGCACCGTGCTCGCGGTGACCGCGACCGGGCGCGAGGCGGAGGACCTCGCCGCCGCGCTGACCAGTCTGATCGAGCCCGGCTCCGTCGCGGTGTTCCCGGCCTGGGAGACGCTGCCGCACGAGCGGCTCTCGCCGCGCAGCGACACCGTGGGCCAGCGGCTGGCGGTGTTGCGGCGCCTGGCCCACCCGGTCAAGGGCGACGCCGCCGCCGGGCCGCTCAGCGTGATCGTCGCCCCGGTCAGGGCGTTGCTGCAGCCGATCGTCAAGGGCCTCGGCGACCTGGAGCCGATCCGGCTGCGGGCCGGTGACGAGGCCGACCTCGACGACGTGGTCGACAAGCTGGTCGAAAACGGCTACCACCGGGTCGACATGGTGGAGAAGCGCGGCGAGGTGGCCGTCAGGGGCGGCCTGCTCGACGTGTTCCCGCCGACCGAGGAGCACCCGCTGCGGCTGGAGTTCTGGGGCGACACGGTCGAGGAGATCCGCTGGTTCAAGGTGGCCGACCAGCGCTCGCTGGAGGCGGCCGAGGACGGCCTGTTCGCGCCGCCGTGCCGCGAGCTGCTGCTGACCGGCGAGGTCAGGGCCAGGGCACGGGAGCTGGCCGACGAATACCCGGCGCTGGCCGAGGTGCTCGACCAGCTCGCCGAGGGCGCGCCGGTCGAGGGCATGGAGGCGTTCGCGCCCGTGCTGGCGGGGGAGATGGACCTGCTGATCGACCATCTGCCGGCCAGGTCGGCGGTGTTCGTCTGCGACCCCGAGCGGATCAGGGGCCGGGCCGAGGAACTCGTCCGCACCTCGCAGGAGTTCCTGGAGGCGTCCTGGATCAACGCGGCGGCCGGCGGTGAGGCGCCGATCGACCTGGGGGCGGCGGCGTTCCGCACCCTCGACGAGATTCGCGAGCACGCCGGCGCGCTCGGTCAGCCGTGGTGGACGATGGCGCCGTTCGGCGGCGGGGTGGAGCTCGACGCGCAGGACTCCGAGGCCTACCGCGGCGACACGGCGCGGGCGCTGGCCGACATCAAGGGCTGGCTGACCGAGGGCAAGGCGGTCGTGCTGCTCAGCGAGGGCCACGGCCCGGCCGAGCGCATGGCCGAGGTGCTCAAGGGCGTCGACGTCCCCGCCCGCCTGCAGAGCCATCTGGACAAGACGCCCGAGCCGAAGGTCGTCCACGTCTCGACCGGTCTGATCGAGCACGGCTTCGTGACGCCGGGCCTCGCCGTCCTGACCCATCTGGACCTGGTGGGGCAGAAGGCGTCGACGAAGGACATGCGCCGCCTGCCGTCGCGCCGGCGCAACATGGTCGACCCGCTCCAGCTCAAGGTCGGCGACCACGTGGTGCACGAGCAGCACGGCGTCGGCCGCTACGTCGAGATGGTGCAGCGCACGGTGCAGGGCGCGACGCGCGAGTACCTGGTCATCGAGTACGCCAAGGGCGACCGCCTCTACGTGCCGACCGACCAGCTCGACGAGGTCACCCGCTACGTCGGCGGCGAGGCGCCCACGCTCAACCGCATGGGCGGCGCCGACTGGGCCAAGGCCAAGTCGCGGGCCAAGAAGGCGGTCAAGGAGATCGCCGGCGAGCTGATCCGCCTCTACTCCGCCCGCATGGCCTCCCCGGGTCACGCGTTCGGCGCCGACTCGCCGTGGCAGCGCGAGATGGAGGACGCCTTCCCGTACGCCGAGACGCCCGACCAGCTGGAGGCGATCGACGAGGTCAAGCGCGACATGGAGCGCGGCGTCCCGATGGACCGGCTGATCTGCGGCGACGTCGGCTACGGCAAGACCGAGATCGCGGTGCGGGCGGCGTTCAAGGCGGTGCAGGACGGCAAGCAGGTCGCGGTGCTGGTGCCGACGACGCTGCTGGTGCAGCAGCACATGTCCACCTTCGCCGAGCGGTTCTCCAGCTTCCCGATCGCGATCAAGCCGGTCTCGCGCTTCCAGACCGACGGCGAGATCAAGGGCACCATCGAAGGGCTCAGGTCGGGCGCGGTCGACGTGGTGATCGGCACCCACCGGCTGCTCAGCCCGGAGGTCAGGTTCAAGGACCTCGGGCTGATCATCATCGACGAGGAGCAGCGGTTCGGCGTCGAGCACAAGGAGGCGATGAAGCACCTGCGCACGCAGGTCGACGTGCTCGCCATGTCCGCCACGCCGATCCCGCGCACGCTGGAGATGGGTCTGACCGGCATCCGCGAGATGTCCACGATCCTCACGCCGCCGGAGGAGCGCCACCCGATCCTGACGTTCGTGGGGCCGTACGAGGAGAAGCAGATCGCGGCGGCGGTCCGGCGCGAGCTGATGCGCGACGGCCAGATCTTCTTCGTGCACAACCGGGTGGCCTCGATCAACCGGGTCGCCGCGCGGCTGCGCGAGCTGGTGCCCGAGGCGCGCATCGCGGTGGCCCACGGCCAGATGAACGAGCACCAGCTCGAGAAGATCATGGTCGGCTTCTGGGAACGCGAGTACGACCTGCTCGTCTCCACCACGATCGTCGAGTCGGGTCTCGACGTGCCCAACGCCAACACGCTGATCGTCGACCGCGCCGACAACTACGGCCTGTCGCAGCTCCACCAGCTGCGCGGCCGGGTCGGGCGAGGCAGGGAGCGCGGGTACGCGTACTTCCTGTATCCGCCGGAGAAGCCGCTGACCGAGACCGCGCACGAGCGGCTGGCCACCATCTCGCAGCACACCGAGATGGGCGCCGGCATGTACGTCGCGATGAAGGACTTGGAGATCCGCGGCGCGGGCAACGTGCTGGGCGCCGAGCAGTCCGGTTTCATCGCGGGCGTCGGCTTCGACCTGTACGTCCGGCTGATGGCCGAGGCCGTGCAGGAGCAGCGGGCCAAGCTGTCCGGCGAGGAGGTGCGCGAGGAGCAGCCCGACGTCAAGGTGGAGCTGCCGATCAACGCGCACATCCCGCACGACTACGTCACCTCCGAGCGGCTGCGGCTGGAGGCGTACAAGCGGATCGCCGCCATCGCCACGACCGACGACATCGGCGAGGTGCGCGACGAGCTGACCGACCGCTACGGCAGGCCGCCGGCCGAGGTGGAGAACCTCCTGGAGGTCGCGCGGTTCCGCATCAAGGCGCGGGCGGCCGGCCTCACCGACGTCACGCTGCAGGGACAGAACATCAAGTTCGGCCCCGCCCGGCTGAAGGAGTCGCAGCAGGTCCGGCTCGACCGGCTGTACAAGAAGGCGATATACAAGCAGGCGGCGGAGACGCTGCTGGTGCCGGTGCCCAAGACCAAGCCGCTGGGCGGTCAGCCCCTGCGCGATCTCGAGTTGCTCAAATGGTGCGGCGACCTGGTCGAGGCGATGTTCCTCGAGCCCGCCCGGGTAAGCTAGCGGCGGTTTTCGGGTCGGAAAGGGACTTACGTGAAGTCGATACGAGTGGCCGTGGCCGCCGCCGCGGTGGCCATGGCACTGACCGCCTGCTCCTCTCCCATGCAGGCCGGGGCCGCGGCCGTGGTCGGGAAGGAGCGCATCTCGACGAGTGAGCTCAACGAGGACACGCAGGCCTATCTCGCCGCGCTGAAGCGGGCCAACCTGGACGAGTCGGCGCTCGGCGGCGTCCCGGCCACCCAGGTCGTGCTGCAGCGGCTGGTCAACGTGAGCGTGTCCCGGCAGCTCGTCGAGCGCTACAACGTGCAGGTGAGCGAGTCGGAGGTCGACGCCGCGCTGCGCGATCCGGGCCAGTTCGAGTCGCCCGAGATCAACCTGCTGGCCAACGGCGTCACGCCGAGCGACGCCCGCGACTACGGCCGGGCGATCGTCGGCCTGTCGAAGCTGCAGCAGCAGTTCGGCGGCCAGGCCGGGCAGCAGCGCCTGACCCAGGAGTTCATCTCGATCAGGCCGGTCTTCAGCCCCCGCTACGGCGAGCTCAACCCGCAGCGTACGCAGGAGAACCCCGCGCTGTTCGTCGACACCGGCAGGTTCGGCAAGATCACCCAGCAGGCGCAGGGCTGACCGTGCCGCTGATCGTCGTCACCACCTCGCCGAGGGTCGCACCGGGCCTGCTGAGCCACCAGGCCTGGCAGGCGCTGCGCTCGGGGCCGGTCCTCACCGCCTCGGCCGCCCACCGGCAGCTGCCCTACCTGGCCGAGGCCGGGGTCGAGGCCGAGGTGGTCGAGCCCGACCCGCGGGGGCTGGCCGCGCGCGCGGTCGCCGAGACCGTGGTGTGGCTGGCGTCGGAGTCCGAGGCCGACGACGAGGCGTTCATGCGAGCGGTGGGACACGCCGCGCTCGCGCTCGACGAGCCGCCGGTGATCGAGGTCGTGCCCGGTTCGTACGACCTGCCCGGCGGGCGGGTGCTCGACCTGGTGGCGGTGATGGACCGGCTGCGCACCGAGTGCCCGTGGGATCGTAAGCAGACCCACGAGTCGCTGGTCCCGTACCTGCTCGAAGAGGCGTACGAGGTGCTCGAGACGATCGAGCAGGGCGACCACGAGGCGCTGCGCGAGGAGCTGGGCGACCTGCTGCTGCAGGTGGTCTTCCACGCGCGGGTGGCCGAGGGGTTCGACGTCGACGACGTGGCGGCCGGCATCGTCGACAAGCTCGTGCGCCGTCATCCCCACGTGTTCGGCTCGGTGCGGGCCGAGAGCGCCGACGAGGTCAACGACAACTGGGAGGCCATCAAGGCGGCCGAGCGGGCGTCCAAGGGCCGCGAGTCGGTGCTGGAGGGCGTGCCGATGGGGCAGCCGGCGTTGTCGCTGGCGGCCCAGCTGCTGCGCAGGGCCGAGCGGGCCGGGGCGCCGGAGTCGCTGGCGGCCGCGGTCGGGCAGGGCGTCGCACGCGAGTTGTTCGACCTCGTACGCCGCGCCGCCGAGGCCGGGGTCGACGCCGAGGCGGAGCTGCGGGCGGCGGCGCGCGCCTACCGGGATCGTGTCCGCACCTGGGAGTCGTCGGCCGGGTGAGGCGCGCCGCACCCGCGCGCGGGCCTACCGATAGGCTCTGAAGGCATATTGCCTGATCGAATTAGGAGCGCATCCCGTGGCTACCATCGAGGTCGTATACGCTCGCGAGATCCTCGACTCCCGGGGCAACCCCACGGTGGAGGTCGAGGTCGTGCTCGACGACGGCAGCAGCGGCCGGGCGGCCGTGCCGAGCGGTGCGTCCACCGGCCAGTTCGAGGCCGTCGAGCTGCGTGACGGCGGCAAGCGTTACGGCGGCAAGGGCGTGGAGAAAGCCGTCCTCGCCGTGACCGACGAGATCTTCGAGGAGATCAACGGCATCGAGGCCGAGGACCAGCGCATCATCGACCAGATCATGATCGACCTCGACCGCACGCCCAACAAGTCGAAGCTCGGCGCCAACGCCATCCTGGGCGTCTCGCTGGCCGTGGCCAAGGCCGCCGCCGACAGCGCCGACCTGCCGCTCTTCCGCTACCTCGGCGGGCCCAACGCCCACGTGCTGCCCGTGCCGATGATGAACATCCTCAACGGCGGCGCCCACGCCGACACCAACGTCGACATCCAGGAGTTCATGATCGCGCCGATCGGGGCGGAGACGTTCCGCGAGGCCGTGCGCATGGGCACCGAGGTCTACCACGCGCTCAAGAGCGTGCTGAAGGAGAAGGGCTACGCCACGGGCCTGGGCGACGAGGGCGGCTTCGCGCCCAACCTGCCGTCCAACCGCGACGCGCTCGACCTCATCCTGGTCGCCGTCGAGCGGGCCGGCTACGTGCCGGGCGAGGACGTCGCGCTGGCCCTCGACGTGGCCGCCTCCGAGTTCCACAAGGACGGCGTCTACACCATCGACGGCAAGGGCCTGTCGGCGCAGGAGCTCATCGCCTTCTACGAGGACCTGGTCGCCAACTACCCGCTGGTCTCCATCGAGGACCCGCTCGACGAGGAGGACTGGGAGGGCTGGAAGGCGATCACCGCCTCGCTCGGCGCCAAGGTGCAGCTCGTCGGCGACGACCTGTTCGTCACCAACCCCGAGCGGCTGGAGCGCGGCATCAAGGAGGGCGCGGCCAACGCCCTGCTGGTCAAGGTCAACCAGATCGGCACGCTGTCGGAGACGCTCGACGCGGTCGACCTGGCCCACCGCAGCGGCTACCGGTGCATGATGAGCCACCGTTCCGGCGAGACCGAGGACACGACGATCGCCGACCTCGCGGTGGCGGTCAACTGCGGCCAGATCAAGACCGGCGCGCCCGCCCGTTCCGACCGGGTGGCGAAGTACAACCAGTTGCTGCGCATCGAGGAGCTTCTCGACGACGCCGCCCGTTACGCGGGCCGCGCCGCGTTCCCCCGTTTCCGCCGCTAGTCTCCCAGTACGGTTCCCCCAGGCGACGGTAAGCGAGGGAGCTGCCGTCGCCTGGAGGAGCGGCGGGAGCGAAGCGACCAGAGCGGGGGAAGGTGACGGATCGGGGGCGACGGAGCCGGCCTCGCGGAGCGAGGCCTATGAGCAGGGAGGGGTGTCGCCTATGGGGACGAAGAGGCCGCAGCTCACCGGGCGGGCCGCCATCCTGGCGATCGTGGTCTGCGCGATCGCGATGAGCCTGGCCTACCCGGTGCGCGAGTACATCAGCCTGCGCCGCAGCATCGCCGAGCTGCGCGCGGAGAAGGCCAGGGTGGAGGCCGAGCGGCAGGAGCTGCTGGCCCGCGACCGGCAGAGCGACGACCCCAACTGGATCAAGAAGACGGCCAAGGAACGGCTCCACTACTGCGGCCCCGGCGAGAAGTGCTACGTGGTGATGGAGCCGCACCAGGGCAAGGAACAGACGGCCGTGAAGCAGCCGGCGGCGGTGCCGCCGTGGTACCAGACGCTCTGGGAGTCCGTGGAGGCCGCCGACAAGGGCACCGGACGCAGGGCGGTCACCGGGAAGGAGAGCGTTGGACGGTAAGGACGTCGAGATCGTGCAGAAGCAGCTCGGGCGTCCGCCCCGAGGGCTGCGCGGGGTGGCCCACCGCTGCCCGTGCGGCAACCCCGACGTGGTGGAGACCGCGCCGCGGCTGCCCGACGGCTCGCCGTTCCCGACGCTCTACTACCTGACGTGCCCCAAGGCGGCCTCGGCCATCGGCACGCTGGAGGGCTCGGGCCTGATGCGGGAGATGCAGGCGCGCCTGGCCGACGATCCCGACCTGGCGGCGGCCTACCGGGCCGCCCACGACGACTACGTCGCGCGGCGCGACAGGGCCGCCGAGGAGGGGGGCCTGGAGCCGCTGCCGCGCGACATGCAGAGCACGGGAGGCATGCCGGAGCGGGTCAAGTGCCTGCACGCGCTCGTGGCGCACGAGCTCGCGGTGCCCGGCGCCAACCCGTTCGGCCGGGAGGCGCTCGACGCCCTCCCCGACTGGTGGAGTGACGGACCATGCGTGTAGCCGCCATCGACTGCGGCACCAATTCCGTACGTCTGCTCGTCGCCGACGTGCACGAGGACGAGATCGTCGACGTCGACCGGCGGATGGAGATCGTCCGCCTGGGTCAGGGCGTCGACCGTACCGGCAGGCTGGCGCCCGACGCACTGGAGCGGACGTTCAAGGCGATGCGCTCCTACCGGGAGCTGATCGACCGGCACGGCGCGGCCGCGACCAGGGTGGTGGCGACGAGCGCGACGCGCGACGCGGCCAACCGCGAGGAGTTCACCGCGGGCGTACGCGAGATCTTCGGGGTGGAGCCGGAGGTCGTGACGGGGGCCGAGGAGGCGGAGCTGTCGTTCACGGGCGCCACCAAGGGCCTGGTGCGGCTGTCGCCGGAGACCGAGGTGCCGCAGGGGCCGCTGCCGCCGTTCCTGGTGGTGGACATCGGCGGCGGGTCCACGGAGTTCGTGCTCGGCTCCGAGCACGCGCAGGCGGCGCTGTCGGTGGACATCGGCTGCGTCCGCCTCACCGAGCGTCACCTGCGCGAGGCCGGCGACCCGCCGTCCGCGCGCGCCCTGGAGGCGGTGGTGGCCGACATCGAGGCCGCGCTCGACCGCGTGGAGGCCGAGGTGCCGGTACGCCGGGCGCACACGCTCGTGGGCCTGGCGGGCTCGGTCACGACGGTCGCGGGCATCGCGCTCGACCTGCCGTCCTATGACCCGGAGCGCATCCACCACTCGCGGATCTCGGCCGAGCAGGTGCACGACGTGACACGGCGGCTGCTGGCGATGACCCACCGTGAGCGTGCCGACCTGCCCGTGATGCATCCGGGCCGCGTCGATGTGATCGGGGTGGGATCGCTCATTTTGGACCGCATAGTACGCCGTTTCGGGTTTTCGCAGGTCGTGGTGAGTGAACACGACATTTTGGACGGAATCGCCTGGTCTATTGCCCGATAGGTAGCGAAAAATCCGGACATTTCTCCTGTCGCGATCGTGTTGAGTGCCCAATCAGTATTGTGATTAGGTAAAGATGCATTACGGGGGCTTTGCCATATAGCTGTGCGCGGAAGGCGCCGGCGTGGCGACCGTTCCCGAGCGCGTCTTTTCCCTCACGGAATGGAGCACTCTCACATGGTTTCTGCTGGATTAGCTCGTAAGGCCGCCGCATTCGGTGCGTCGGCGGCGGTGCTCGCCACCCTGTCCGCGGGCCTGGTCGCCGGTCCCGCGCAGGCGGCGACCGCCGGCAAGGCGCCGAAGGTCTCGGTGTCCGCGCCGAAGGCCACGCCAGGGAAGTTCGAAGGGTCATGTCCGGCCAAGGTCGACTTCTCGGCCAAGATCAAGGTACCGGTCAAGGGCAAGACGGAGCTGGCCTACCGCTGGCTCCACGGTGACGGGTCCAAGAGCAAGGTCCACACGGTCAAGCTCAAGGGCAAGGGCGTCAAGACGGTGACGGTCAAGCAGTCCATCACCTTCGACGAGGACGTCAAGGGCTGGGAGGCCATCCAGATCCTCGGCCCGAAGAAGGTCACCTCCAAGAAGGGCTACTTCTCCGTCTCCTGCCAGGAGCCGCTGAAGGAGGTCCGCACGCACCTCGACGTGTCGGTCAAGGCCCGTGCCTGGGCCACCCCAAGCTCGTACGCCGGCCGCTGCACCCCCGGCAACAAGATCGGCTTCGTCGGCCTGATCGAGGCCGACCGCCCGACGTGGGTGCGTTACCGCTGGCTGCTCAACGGTGACGCGGTCGACTACGGCAAGGTCAAGGTCCACGACGCCCGCAAGGTGGGCTTCGCCTTCTCGCCGCGGCACAGCGAGCGTGGCTGGGCGCAGCTGCAGATCCTGGGCCCCGACGGCTCGTACTCGAACCGGGCCGGCTACAAGGTCTGGTGCAAGGACTACACCCCGCACAAGCCCGAGGGTCACGGCACCAAGGTGTCCGCCTCGGCCTCGGTGAGCGTGGACGACAACTGCGCCGTCAAGGCGAGCGGCTTCGTCTCCGCGACCGGCGCGGGCAAGGTGTCGTACACCTGGCGGGTGAACGGCAGCCCGATCGGCGGCGGTGAGGTCTACTTCGGCCGCGGTGGCGGCACGAAGAGCGTCAACGGGGTCGCCACCACGGTGAGCGGCGAGGCCGTCAAGGGCGGCACCGTCACCCTGTCGGTGACCGGCCCGAACAACAGCAGCTCCGACAGCGAGAGCTACCGGTCCTGCGGGGTCACGACGCAGGTCGAGAAGCCGGCCGAGACGCTGAAGGTGGAGGCGACTCCGACGCCTTCGGCTTCCACTCCGGCCGCCTGAACGGCGCGACGCTGATCACCTGAACCGGGTGGTGCCCTCGGGCGCCGCCCGGTTCTCTTTTTGTTGCCACTATTACGCAAAGCGCAGTAGTGTGCTTGGCGTGGATAGCAGTCAGCTGCTCAAAGGCGTGCTCGACCTCGCCGTGCTGGCCGTGCTCAAGGAGCGCGACGGCTACGGCTACGACGTGGTGCGCAGGCTCCGGGAGGCCGGGCTCGACGAGGTCGGCGACGCCTCCGTCTACGGCACGCTGCGCCGCCTGTTCAAGGCGGGCGCGCTGACCTCCTACGTGGTGGCCTCCGACGAGGGGCCGCACCGCAAGTACTACGGGCTCAACGACGTCGGCCGCGGCATGTACGCCTCCTCGGCCCGGACGTGGGCCGAATTCTCGGCCACCATGGCATCCCTGCTCAAGGAGGCAGAATGACCCCCGACCAGTACGCCCAGGCCGTGCGCGCCGCCCTGGCCGACCACCCGGAGCGGGAGGAGCTGCTGGAGGATCTCGACGAGCACCTCGCCGAGATCGCCGCCGAGACCGGCGAGTCGCTGGAGTCCCGGCTCGGCCCGCCGGAGGCCTACGCCGAGGAGCTGGCGGCCGCGTACGGCGAGCGTCCCCAGCGGGAGCGCCGGCGCCGGGCCGACCCGCGCGGGTGGGCCGTGGGGGCGCACACCCGGCTGATGGCGCAGGCGCCGTACCGCTCTTTCGCAGGCTTCCTGCCGGAGCTGCGGCCGGGATGGTGGGTGCTGCGCGGTTACCTGCTGGCCATGGTGCTGTTGCTGATCACCGACAACGGCGGTCTCGTCCCCGGTGACGTCGTGGGCTGGGTGGTGGTGGCGGTCGCGGTCTGGGCCTCGGTGTGGTTCGGCCGGCGCGGCGCTCGCGGGTGGCGCGCCGGCCGCGCGGTGGCGCTGGCGGCCAACGCGCTGGCCGTGCTCGCCCTGATCGCGGCCCTCGACCTCGCGGCGTCGGCCGGCGACACGACGCGGGTGGCCGCCCGCCCCGAGGTGTGGGTGCGCAACGCGTCGTCCGACGGCGTCTACAACATCAAGCCGTACGCCAAGGACGGCACCCCGCTGACCGACGTCTACCTCTACGACCAGGACGGCAACCCGCTCATCACCCACCCGGAGCGCTACGGCTACCGGGTCGACCGCTCGTGCGGCGAGCCGCTGCTCAACCGCTACCCGCTGCCCCTGATCGACGAGCGGGCCGTGCCCCGCGACCGCCGGGGCATGCCGAGCCCGGTGCCGTCGGCGTGCCC
>NZ_POUD01000292.1 GCF_003236395.1 Nonomuraea aridisoli
CCCCACCACCAGATCGAGCCGGAACGTCGAGCCTCCCGCGCCCGCCCCGCGCGCCGCCGGAAGACGCAGGAGAAACAGGCAGGCGCCGCTGACCGCGAACGTCGCCGCGTCGATCGCGAAGACCGTCCACGGCGCGGAGACGGTCAGGAGGAGCCCCGCCAGGGAGGGCGCGACCACGCTCATCAACGACTCGGAGACGCGCAGCGTGGCGTTGGCCCGCTGCACGTCCTGGGCGATCTGCGGGGTGATGCTGGCGACCCCCGGCTGGAAGGTGGCGCCCCCGGCTCCGATCAGCGCCAGGAGCATGAGCACCTGCCACAGCTCGGGTGTGCCCACGGCGAAGAGGAGGGCGAGCAGCGACTGGAAGACCAGGCGCACGACGTCGGAAAGGATCATCATGCGTCGGGCGCCGAACCTGTCCGACAGGACGCCGCCGAAGATCATGAGGATGGCGAAGGGCGCAAGGTGGGCAGCCAGCGCGTATCCGACGCCGCTGAGGCCGTACCCGCCGTGGATCATCGCGGCCGAGATGACGACGGGCAGCATGTGGTCACCCAGCAGAGACGTGCTGCGAGCTGCGAAGAACAGGGTGAAGCCGCGATTCCAGAGCCGTTGCGGGGCGCGTGTCTCTAACACGGTGAGCCGCCTGACGGGCACTTGCGCGACCGGCAGGTCACCGCCGTCCCCCATCTGTGCACCCGTTCAAGTGATCACAGCGGGAAGCCGGTGTCAACGGTGAATCCACCCCGACCAGGTCGATCGCTGAGTGCCCGGCGAATCCCGGGTACGCCATCCCGACAGGGTGCAGCTTCGACTGCTGGAACACGCCGTACCCGGTGGTGAGGCCGGCGAGGGAGAAGGCGACGACAGCCGGGGTCTTGAGGTTGTCGGTAAGCGGGGAGAGGTTGGCGGCGAACCCGCTCACGATGAGCGCGGCCGCACTGAACGCGGACACGACCCGCAAGACACGTTCGGCGCGCCTTGCGAACCGGCTCCATCACGCTTTGACAGCGATGCCGATCACGATCGGCACCAGGACGGCGGCGGTGATGAACTCGATCAGCCGCCGGGCCGTACAGGGTGACGGAGACCGGCGCGAGCGGTTCGGCCAGGTCGCAAGGATCATGCTCGGCAGAGTCCCCGCCACGGCCTGGCACGGTGATCGCTCGGACCGCTACTTCCCGGCGTCGCCGGTCGATGGCCTACGAACGTGCCGCCGCGCTGAGCCCCTCGGCCGGCGAACGCGCCCGCCGGCTCATGCTGGCGGCCGGGGCCACCGAGTTCAGCGGCCGTTTCGACGGGGCCAGAACCCGGGCGCTCCGCGCCGGGTCCCCGGCGCGGAGCCGGCCTCCCGGCTGATTCGGGTGCGAGCCTGCTCCGACTACGGCGAGGGTCATCTGCAGGGCGCGCACGCGATGCTGTCGGTCGGCGTGGACCACCTGGCCGCCGCCGACCCGAGCTCGGCCGTCTGGCTGCTGTTCGGCCGCCTCCATGATCTGGCTCGACGGCGACCGCGACATGGCACAGCGCACGGCCGAGCAGCTCGGCGCGCTGCGGGTGCCGCCCGACGCCGACGTCGTCGCGGTCCACCAGCTCTGCCGCTGGTTCGTCGCGCTCGCCCTCGGACGCCCCTCCGCCGGCCTGCCACCGCTGGCCGACGTGGCCGAGTCCGCTCGCGCCCAGGCCGGACCTGACCGCCGTGGGCTGCTGCTGATCGCTGGGCTCGGCCTGGCCGACTACGACGCCCGCACCCACCAGCTCGCCCTGGCGGCCACCGCCAGGCTCCGGGCCGAGGGCCGGGTCGGGCTGCTGCCGCAGGCGCTGACCTTCCTGGCTCGCGTCGAGTACGTCCGCGTCCATGGCCGCTACGCGCCTGCCTGGCCCACTGATCGTGCTCACTGTTGCGACCCCCGTCGTCGCCCTGGCCGGGCTCGACGACCGGCTGGACGTCCTGGGCCCGCCGAGGGCGGGCTGCCGCTGCCGAGCCTGCCCTGGACCGGCGCGGCAGGCATGGTGCACCTGATCGGCCCCGGCCTTGAGCATCGCGCTGCTCGTCTACGCCAGCAGCGCGCTGACCGCGCGGGCCATGGCAGCCAAGGAGGGCAAGGACGACGATGCGCAGCAGGAGTTCCGCGGGCTGGCCGCGGCCAACGCCGCCGCTGGGCGGCTTTCCCGCCAACGGCAGCGACTCGCGCAGCGCCCTGCTATGGGGGCAGGGCTGCTGGAGCTGTCATTGATACATGCCTTTCTAGACAGTACGCAGGAGCGGAGAGAGGCGAGTGCATACGGAGTCGCGAGGTCGAGGCGGCGGAATCAACCGGCAAGAACCGTGACCTCGGGGCAGGCATCGAACACGGCGACAGACCCGCGCGCCAGGATGCACGTCACAGTTCTACGTATCCGCTCGGAACCCCTCTCCGTACATCTCGGAGAGCGACCTTTGACCGCTGTATCCCGGCGAGGCAGCAGCCGCCTTCAGCCTGGCGCGCATGCAGCCCCGCGTGGCATGAAGCAGGACAGAGCCACAGGCGCTTCCGGTCACGCTTGTCCGAGGACGGACGTCAGCGCGGCCGAGAGCAGTCGGTGGGCCTGTTCCGGGCCGGGCTGGCGGCCGACACCTCCGTCACCATCGACGACGACGGCAAGATCCATGTGGCGAGCGTGAAGGCGGTCGAGGAGCCGCCGTCTCTGATCGACCTGCGCAAGTGGGTGGAGGCGATGATGCCGTGGGTGGACATCTCCGAGGCGGTCGTGGAGGTGCTGGGCTGGTGCCCGACGTTCATGGAGGCATTCACCTCGATCGCGGGCAACCGCGCAGGCGTTGAACATCACCTACGGGCCGATCGCGGTCAAGGGCGTGCCCGCGCTGGAGCGGCACCGGCTCGGCTACGTCGATCACACCTACCGGCGCGCCGACAACTCTGCCGCGACCAACCCGCACCTGATCCCCAAGCAGGCCGGGATCGGTTTCGCCCAGGCCCTGGGCGGCGGCCTGGTCGCAGCCATTGACGGCATGCGGTTCGTCGTCCCGGTGCCGTCCGCGTACGCCCGGCCGAATAAGAAGTATTTCGGGCCGAAGCGCGGAATAACCTGGCTGAATGCTGGGATGATGGCCCGACTCAGTCCGTTCATCAGACGACACATCAATGTGCACGGCCGCTACTCCTTTCAACGCCCGCAGCTGGGTGGCGTGCGGCGGGCCTTGCGCGATCCTGACGCCGACGACGCCGACGACGAGGATTGATGGGGGCGACCTCTCGGGCTCCTGGGGCCACCAGTCCCGCTAGGGCCTTCCTCTTCAGCCTGTCTCGATGTGAGGGCAGGTGACTGACGGCCCGGGATGCCGTTGCAGCCGCTTACCCGGCCCGACCGCAGCGACGCCTCCCGCCGGCCCCGCCGCTGTTGAGCAAGTGGGCTCCAAGGTCGTCAGGCACGTTCGTCACCGGTGAAGTCCTTCGAGGATTTCGCGCAAGGCCTCGGGTCGCAGGTCGCACAGTCACCTCGTCGAAGCCCCAGCGATCCGGACCGGCCGACGACGCGATGGGCCCCGAGCCCGCGGATCAAGCGCGGAGGGCGTCAATCAGGGCGTCGATGGCGGCGATTGCGGCGGAGGTGTCGAGTCCTGTACGGGAGACCAGGGAGAAGCCCTGGACGGTGAACAGCAGGAGCTGCGCCTGGGCCTCGGGGGTGGCGGCCTGGGTGACCTCGCCGGTGGCCTGCGCGCGCCGCAGGGCCTCGGCGACGATCTGGCTGAAGCGGGCGTGAGAGCGGGCTACGAGGTCGCGGGCCTCGGCATCGTGCGGGACGAGTTCGGCGGTGGTGTTGCCGATCATGCACCCTTGCGGAACGCCGACGTCGGAGGCGTACTCCTGAGCCCGGGCCGGATGGGTGAGCACCTCGCGCAGCGCCGGCAGCACCGGCCCGGCCTCCAGTGCCGTCAGTAGCCGGCGCTCGTAGGTGTCCCAGTACAGCTGGACCGCCGCAAGGTAGAACTGCCGCTTGTCGCCGAAGGCGCCGTACAGACTGCCCCGCTCCAGGGCCAGCGCGTCGACGAGGTCCTGGACGGAGGTCTCTCCGTAGCCCCGGGACCAGAACAGCAGAAGAGCGCGCTCCAGGGCCTGGTCCTTGTCGAATGCGCGGGGGCGTCCTGTCCGTGCCATACCCCCAGGGTACGACTTTTTGACCGCTTGCACGAAATACCGTACGGTGACGGCTGAGCGACTTATTGAACGATCGCATGGAAGTCGGCCGCGTGAACGCGCGAACAGACGAGAGGCAGGACCCCATGGACTTCAACGGGAAGACGGCGCTGATCACCGGATCGGGCGCCATCGGCGGGCTCGGGCACGCGACAGCGAGGATCCTCGCCGCCGGCGGAGCCAACGTGATCATCACCGGCACCGACTCGGACCGCGGCGCCCAGGTCGTGGACGACGTGCGGGCGAGCGCGGCCGGCACCGTGCGCTTCATCCCCGCCGACCTGGCCGACCCGCAGGCCGTGCAGCGGCTGGCCGAGGACGCCGGGGCGGTGGACATCCTCGTCAACAACGCGGGCGTCGTCCCGTTCAGCGCGACCGCCGACCAGGATCTCGCCGCCTACGACGCCGCCTTCGCGGTCAACGTGCGCGCTCCGTTCGTCCTGGTCGCCCGGCTCGGGCCGAAGATGGCCGCCGGCGGGGGCGGCAGCATCGTCAACGTCAGCTCCACCGCGGCCGCAATCGGCATGCCGGCGATGGCGGTCTACGGCGCCACCAAGGCCGCGCTGGAGTCGCTCACCCGTACCTGGGCGGCCGAGTTCGCCGCCTCGAACGTGCGTGTCAACGCCGTGTCGCCCGGCCCGATGACCACCTCCAAGGTGGTGGCGGCCATGGGCCCGGACCTCGGCGGCATGGGGCTGACGACCGCGCTGAAGCGCGCCGCTGACCCGGCCGAGGTCGCCCGGGTGATCGCCTTCCTCGCCGGCGATCAGGCCGGCTACGTGACCGGCGCCGTCGTGGCCGCCGACGGAGGCCGCACAGCCATCTGACCCGGGGCGCGCTCCGGTCCCTCCGCACAACCACCGTTACCAGAACCACGCGCTCTTGCGCGAGTGAGGAGATTGAGGTCAATGGGTCGTCTTGAGGACAAGTACGCCCTGATCACGGGAGGGACGAGCGGCATCGGGTTCGAGACCGCCCGCGAGTTCCTCGCCGAAGGAGCGGCCGTTGCGATCACCGGCCGCTCGCGCGAACGTCTGGAGGAGGCCGCCCGGCGGCTGGGCGGCAGGGTGCTGCCCGTGCTGTCCGACGCCGGCGACGTGCCCGGCCAGGCGGCGCTCGCGGCGCGGCTGAGGCAGGAATGGCCGCGGCTCGACGTCGTGATGAGCAACGCCGCCGACGTCACCCACCTGCCGATCGAGCAATGGACCGAGGAGGCGTTCGAGCGACTCGTCGCCACCAATCTCAAGGGGCCGTTCTTCCTGATCAAGGCCCTGCTGCCGCTGTTGTCCCGGCAGGCGTCCGTCATCCTCGTCGGCTCCGTCTCCGCCTTCATCGGGCACGAGAACGCGGCGGTCTACGGCGCCGCCAAGGCCGGCATGCTGTCCCTGTCGCGCGGGCTGACCTACGAGCTGAAGGAGCGGGGCGTCCGCGTCAACGGGCTGAGCCCGGGGCCGACCCTCACGGACGCGTTCGCCTCGCTCGGCCCCGAGCGGCAGGCCGCCATCTACGACGAGCTGCGACGGACCGTGCCCCTGCATCGCATCGGCACCGCCACCGAACTGGCAAAAGCGGCCGTCTACCTGGCCTCTGACGAGTCCGCCTACACCGCCGGCACCATCCTGCGCGTCGATGGCGGCATCGGAGAACTCGCCTATTGACCGTCGGTACATACAGGTGGTGGTCTGAAACACTCCTATGAAACGATCTCCGGGTGCACGATGACGACTTCCTCCGCGTGGAGGCCCACGACTGCCCGATGACCTCCTGCGCCGCCCCTGCCGGATCGCCCTGCCGCACCGGCCGGGGCAAGGTGGCCATCCACTACCACACCGCCCGCTTCCGGCTCGTGCCCGCGTTCGCGAAGGCGCTCAACGTCCCCACCCCGGCCGTCCGCAAGCCGGGCACGGCCTGGATCGAGCTACCCCGCCCGGCCGCGGCCGACGCCGAGCCCACGGCGCACGCGCGGATCGGCTACGCCCGCGCCTCCACCGTCCGCCAGTCCCTGGACACCCAGCTCGACGCGCTCAAGGACGCCGGCGTCACTCGCGTCTTCGCCGAGAAGATCTCCACCCGGGCCACCACCCGGCCCGAGCTCGACAAGGCCGTCACCCTGGCCCGGGAACTGCGCGCGGCGGGCGTGGCGGTCACGCTCGTGGTGCACGAGCACAAGCGGCTCGGCCGCGGCCTCGACCTGGCCGCCCTGGCCGAGCAACTGCGCTCCGCCGGCATCGGGCTGGA
Source organism: Nonomuraea aridisoli (assembly GCF_003236395.1). Lineage (GTDB taxonomy): Bacteria > Actinomycetota > Actinomycetes > Streptosporangiales > Streptosporangiaceae > Nonomuraea > Nonomuraea aridisoli. Next base: position 6,438 of record NZ_POUD01000292.1, read on the forward strand.
GTTCCTCACCGGCGAACTGCAGGGCTCCCACGATCCCTCGGGCGTGGTGTTCACCGTGCTGGCGGCCCTGTCCGGGATGGAACGCGAGTACATCCGCGACCGCACTCGGGAAGGCCACGAATCCGCCCGCGCCCGCGGCAAGGCCATCGGCGGCTCTGCCGTCACCGACGAGAACATGCTGTCCATGGCCCTGCACCTGCGCGGCCAGGACCTCAGCCTGCGCGACATCGCCGCCCGGCTCGTCATCACCAGCGGCAAGAAGAAGGGCCGTCACCCCTCGGCCGCGACCGTCCTGCGTATGCTGCGCGACCACGACCAGCAGAGCGCGACCTGACGGGCCGGCTAGCCAACGCCCGGGGAACGGCCGAACGCGGGAGCTATTGCGGGCGGATCGCCTCGGCCGCGCGGCGGCAGACCGGGTACACCGGGGTCCCGCCCGCCTCCAACTCCTCCACCAGGCGGTCATCGATCACCACGATGTCCCACTGGCCCGGGGCGACCATGCCCACCACCAGGCCCGTCAGCCACGGCCGCTGGCGAATCAAGCTTCAGACGAACCCTTCGTCACTCAAACCTGTCCGGGGATGCGCGTGTCCCGGACACCGACGCCATGGTGATCAACGCCCTGTCGTGGAAGCCACCTGCAGGCCGCAGCCGAGCGGGAGGCCGTCCCCGCCTGATGAGTGATGCCGACATCGTGTTCATCATGCAGACGGCCACCACACGTCCAGCGCGGCTGGGGCGTCCGTTCATGGGCGAGTGACAACAGGTGCTTGAAGAAGATGTCGTTGAACGCTTTCACAACCATGGCGTCCGGGAGATGCTGCAGCAGCAGCTCGCTTGAGGTGAGCGACTTGCTCTCGAGCTCGGGGATGGGCCCGTCGCGCTCGGGGCCGTGGTTGCACGTGTCGATGACCGTCTTCCCGGCCAGTGGCGCGGCGGGCACGTGGGGGAAGGCCTTGACCCGAGCCGCGCGATGGTGCTGCCGATGAATCCCACAGTCGTCATATTCTGAGCCGCCCTCCTTGTCATGTGCCGGACTCGTTGAGACTCGGGTCCTTGCCGTCAGCTGGCGGGGAAGTAGTGGCCGTTGTCCAGATCGGCGAGCAGGCGGGGCTGAGCGGGTTCCCAGCCGAGGGTCCGGCGGGTGACGAGGTTGGACGCCGGGTAGCTCTGCGTGACGATGTTCGCGAGGAACCCGAAGTATCCCGGCAGCACCAGTTCGTCCAAGGGAACGCTCACGGCGGGCAGGCCCAGACGGCTGCCGATGGCCTCGGCGATCTCCCGGAACGGGATGCCCCCGTCGTCGACCGCGTGCCAGTATTTGCCGGCCGGGCCCTTCTCCAGCGCCAGGCGGAACAGGGAGGCGACATCGCGGAGGTGCACGGCGTTCCACAGGTTCGCGCCGTCTCCGGGGTAGCCGATGAAGCCCTTCTCCTTCGCGAGCGCGATCAGCGTCGGGAGGAAACCGGCACGATCGGTCGTGCTGTGCGCGATGTTGGCGATCCGCACGACCGAAGACCGCACGCCCTGCTCGGCGAGGCCGATTACGGTGGTCTCCACGACGTTACGAGCCCGCAGGGTGCCCTTGTGCTCATCGCCACTGGGCAGGGCCGGGTCCTCCTCGGTGGCCGTCCGGCCCAGCAATCCCTGCCCGGGCGAGCCGATGCTCCCTGCCGCGACCAGCGGCTTTCCGGTTCCCGCCAGTGCCTCGCCGTAGGCGAGCATGATCGGGAGCTCGGCGGCGGCCACGGCGTGGATCCCGCCGGAGAAAAGCAGGTCTTGCCGGTGCGCGACGTGGATGACGCCGTCGGAGTCCGCGGCCGCCTCCTTGAGCCCGTCGAGATCCCCGAGGTCGCCGCGACGCACCTTCGCGCCGAGCGCGGACAGCGCCGCCGCGGCCGTGTCCGACCGGGCCAGGCCGGTGACCTCGTGCCCGGCGGCGATGAGCTCGGGGACGATGTACGAACCGGAATGGCCGGTCCCGCCAGTGACGAAAACGCGCATTCTGCTGTTCCTTATGAGTGAGGTGGCGCGGGAATTGGTGATGCGGGCGTGCTCAGCTGAGATTGCTGACGCCGAGGGCGAAGTCGAAGTCCCCCACGCCGTGGCGAGCCAGGTTGATCATCAGCAGGCCCGTCCCTTCCAGCCAGTGCGCCATCTCCAGGCCTCCGGCATCCAGGGGGCGCAACCCGAGGCTCTCGATGAACGCCGATACGCTCGCCTTGGCCCGCGCGTCGTCGCCGGCGAAAAGCACGTCCAATGGGCGACCCGGGGCCAGGACGTGGCCGAAGACGGTGTTGAACGCCTTCACGACGTGCGCGCTCGCCGGGGCGGCCTTGGCGATCTCCTGCGCGGCGGAAGTGCCGTCAGGGATGGTCAGTCCGGTGGCGTCGGCTGTCATGGGGTTGGTGATGTCGATGATGACCTTGCCGGCCAGCGCGTCCCCGTACTGGGCGACGACCGGCACGGCGCTGGCGTTCGGCACGGCGAGGATGACGATGTCGCCGGCTGGGGCGGTGCCGAATGTCCCGGCCGTGGCGCCGCCGCCGAGCGCGGCGGCCAGGTCCTTGGCCTTGGCCGCGTCGCGACCGACGACCTCGACGGCGTGGCCGCCCTCGACCGCGCGGGCGCCAATGGCGCGGCCCATGCCCCCCAGGCCGATAATGCTGATGCTGCTCATGGAATGCCTGCTTTCTGAAGTGAAATATCTGGACAGAACGCCACGCCCACCCCGTTGTTGTTAACGGTTGCGTCGTCGATGCCATCGAATGACACGACGGGCCTGAATCAATTCAGGACGTGCTGATCCAAGTTCTGGGGGCCTATTATCAAGTCCCGATGTCGAATTCTTGTTCCGGATTCACTCCGGCCCACCGGGTACCTATTGAGGATTTCATCAGTCTGAGCGGGTGTCCAAGACCTGTTTCAGCGACGGCGATACCCTGGAGGCATCGCCGTATCGGGAGGCTCCATGGATCTGGACCTGCGCAAGTTGCGCTACTTCGTCGCCGTCGCCGACCGGCTGCACTTCGGCCGCGCCGCCGATGACCTGCACATCGCACAGCCGGTGCTCAGCCGGCAGATCCGCGCGCTGGAACAGGATCTTGGCGCCCCGCTGTTGATCAGGGACAGCCACGGTGTGGCGCTGACCGACGCCGGCAGGCAGTTGCTGACCGACGCCGGCCCGCTGCTGGCCTCCGCAGAAGCGGTCCGCCGCCGGGTTACCGTGGCCGCGCGCGGCAGCCAGCGGCTGATGGTCGGCTTCCGCGCGGGCATCACGGCCACCGCGGCGGTGCGGGAGTTCGCCATCCGGCACCCGGACGTGATCGTGGACGTGCAGCGGATCGAGTCCGACGACCAGGCCGCGATGCTGCTCGACGGCCGCATCGACGTCGGCTATGTGCGGCTGCCCATCGACGAGACCGGCCTGCGTGTCACCCCGCTGTACACCGAGCCGCGGGTGGCGGTGCTGCCCGCCGGCCACCGATTCGCCGGCAGGGAACAGATCACCGAGTCCGACCTGGCCGGCGAGCCGCTGCTCTGGCATCCCGACACAAGCACACAGCCCACCAAGCGCCCGCACCCCAACGCCGGATACCTGGTGCGCGGGGTGGACGAGACGCTCGAACATGTCGCGGCCGGCCGGGGCATCTCGTTCCTCGCCCGTTCGACAGCCGTGTTCTACTCACACCCGGAAGTCCGCTATGTGCCCGTCACAGATCTGGCGCCCGACCAGGTGTGCCTCGCGGTGGCGGCATCGCGCACCTCACCGGTGGTCAACGACTTTCTCGCCGCAGCCCACGCGACGGCCGAGATCACCGCAGAATGCGGGAACGATGAAATGTGGCAGTTGGCAAACGGTGTCGCTGCACAACACGGTTGATCAGTTCGAGCGACAACATCAGAGCCGACAGAGGGCGCCACGGCAAAGGCGAAGGCATTGAAGTGCGACGGCGGAGGCCACGTTCGCGTACAGCGAGAATCGACATCGCCGCGCGGCAGCCTCTGCAGTAATGAAAGAACCTTTTCATCCTACGGTTGTTTCGTACTTCTGTGGCACATGGATGGCTTTGGCGAGTCGACCGACCCCGCGTGGGCTGGACTTTGTGCAGGATGTGCCGGTAATTGAGCTGGGTGTTGGCGCGTTCGCCGGGCCCGCGAAGCCAGGCATGAGCCCGGTTGGCGTTTTTCTGCGAGTCGGGTTTGTTCTTGCCCTTGTACGGCGAGATCTACCGCTCCGGCCGCGCCGAACTCGACGTCGTCTTCCGGCCGACGAGGCGTGACCGGGCCGTCATTGGCCTTCCACCGGAACGGGAGCAGACCCGGTAGTTCCGCGGTCGTCGCTGGGCTGCCGAGGAGATGACGTGGGGATGGCGTTGTCGATGAGGACGGCGGCGATGGCGGCGGCCGGTGATGAAGACGTGCGCTCCCTCGTCGACGAACAGCTTCGCGCCGGCAAGCGCCATGCCGGTGGTGCCGCCGGTGATGACCGCTACCTTGCCGTCAAGCTTTCCCATGTTGCTCC
>NZ_POUD01000293.1 GCF_003236395.1 Nonomuraea aridisoli
CCCGCCAACCCCTACGCCTCGCCGGGCTCCTGGCCGGCGTTCGAGCAGCCCGCCTCGCGCAACCCGTACGAGGTGCGCGCCGGGTGGGCGGTGGCCGATGACTCCGAGCCCGTCACCGGGCCCACTCCGGCCACCGGCGTCCCGACGGCGCCGCACCGGGCGGTCTCGGCGTACGACGACGTGCTGTCGGCCCCGGCGCCGTCGCAGTCGCCGTTCACGGCGGGCGCCTACGAGACGGGCGACATCACCAGCAGCCCGGCGGCGGCCGCGTGGCCCGCTCCGCCGCCCGCGCCGGGCGCCGCGGCCCCGGGCGCGCAGCCCGTGTACTCGCCTCAGCCGGAGACCCAGGGCACCGAGCGGCGCGGCCGCCGGCGCACCCCGGAGCAGGACCCTCCGCACGACTACTACCGATGATCTTTAGCGCCTATTAATCCGCAAAACCTGCGTGACGTCCCACTCAACTGGGGACGGCGGAGCAATAGGGTTTGCTTCATGTTCCGCGACACGCAGAGTAGCTGGATAAGCACCCTCCGGCACGACGTGCCAGCCTCGCTCGTGGTCTTCCTCGTCGCGGTGCCCCTCTCCCTGGGCATCGCGATGGCCTCGGGAGCGCCGCTGGTGGCCGGACTCATCGCCGCCGTGGTGGGCGGCATCGTGGCAGGCGCCCTGGGCGGGTCCGCAGTGCAGGTGAGCGGGCCCGCGGCCGGACTCTCGCTGGTCGTGGTGGACCTCGTCCACACGTACGGGTGGCGGGCCACCTGCATGATCACCTTGCTGGCGGGGGCCGTACAACTCCTGCTGGGTGTGTTCAAGGCGGCCAGGGCCGCGCTCGCGGTCTCACCGGCCGTCATCCACGGCATGCTGGCGGCCGTCGGTGTGATCATCGCCCTTTCCCAGTTGCACATCGTGCTGGGCGGCAGTTCCCAGCACTCCGCCATCGCCAACCTCATCGAACTCCCCGGGCAGATCGCCGACATGCACGGGCACAAGGTCGCCGTCGGCGTGCTCACGATCGTGGTCCTGGCGCTGTGGACGCGGCTGCCGCAGCGGGTCAAGGCGGTCCCGGCGCCGCTGGCGGCGTTGTTCGTCGCGGCGGTGACGGCCTGGGCGTTCGGCTGGGACGTCACCCGCGTCGACCTGTCGGAGAGCGTCGGCGAATGGGCGTTCCCGGTCTGGCCCGCGGGCGACTGGCACATGATCGTCTCGTCGGTGCTGCTGGTGGCGCTGCTGGCCGGCTGCGAGTCGCTGCTGTGCTGTGTGGCCGTCGACGGCATGCACGGCGGGCGCCGCGCCGACCTCGACCAGGAGCTGACCGGCCAGGGTGTGGCCAACATGGCGACGGGCGCGCTCGGCGGCCTGCCGGTGGCCGGGGTGATCGTGCGCAGCACCGCGAACGTCAAGGCAGGGGCGCGGACGCGCATGTCGACGATCCTGCACGGGGTGTGGGTGCTCGTGTTCGCCCTGGGGTTCGGCTGGTTGATCAAACTGATCCCGCTGGAGGCGCTGGCGGCCCTGCTGGTGTTCATCGGCGTGCAGATGGTCAACCTGGGCCACGTGAAGAAGGTGCACGGGCACGGCGAGGTGCCGGTGTACGCGATGACCATGGCCGGCGTGATCCTGCTCGGGCTGGCCGAGGGCGTGCTGGCCGGCCTGGCCCTGGCCGCGCTGCTGGCGCTGCGCCGCCTGACTCAGGTGACGGTGCTGAAGCGCGAGGACCGCGACGGGCGGATGCACGTGACGATCTCGGGCTCGCTGACGTTCCTGGGTGTGCCCAGGCTGACGCGCGAGCTGCGCACGATCCCGGCGGGCGCCGACGTCGACCTCGACCTGAACATCGACTTCATGGACAACGGCGCCTTCGAGGCCATCCACTCCTGGCGGCTCGACCACGAGCGTATGGGCGGCGCCGTGCACATCGACGAGCTGCACGACGAGTGGTACGCGCTGGCGGCCAGCGGGGCGCGTACGTCGCCGGTGAAGTCGCCGCCGAAGGCGCCGGACCGCTGGTGGCTGCCGTGGGCGCACCGGCGCCGCCACGAGGAGCCGCGTCCGGTGCCCGCGGAGGGCGGCTCCGACGGCGCCTCGGCCGCGGGGCAGGCGGAGTGCCTGCTCACGGCGGGCGCGCGGGAGTACCACAGCCGTACGGCGCCGCTCGTGAAGCCCATCTTCACGGCGCTGGCCAAGCAGCAGCAGCCGTCGCACCTGTTCATCACGTGCGCCGACTCCCGGATCATGCCCAGCCTGATCACGTCGAGCGGCCCCGGCGACCTGTTCACCGTGCGCAACATCGGCAACCTGGTGCCGCGCAGGGGCTCGGAGCCGCACGACGACTCGGTGGTGGCGGCGATCGAGTACGCCACGCAGGTGCTGGGCGTGCACACGATCACGGTGTGCGGCCACTCCGGGTGCGGCGCGATGGCCGGGGTGCTGAGCGGCGGCGTGCAGGCGGGCAGCCTGCCGGGGCTGCGCAGATGGCTGCGGCACGGCAACCACAGCCTGGCCAGGTTCATCGAGGCCGAGGGCGAACGGCTGCACAGCGGGGCCCTCGACGTGTTGTGCCGGGTCAACGTGCAGCAGCAGCTGGAGAACCTGATGACGTACCGGAAGGTCGAGGAGCAGGTCAGGGCCGGGAAGCTGGAGCTGGTCGGGCTGTTCTTCGACATCGGCTCGGCCAGGGTGCACATGGTGCCGCCGCTGCGGCAGATGGTGCCGGCGGGCCGGGAGGACTGAGCCGCCGTCCGGGTTCGCCGCTCCCGTGGCGGCGAACCCGGCTTGCGCGGTAAAAAAGGGATGTCTAGTATCCCCTTTCATGCGGATGGGTGAAGGGGTCGAGTGGGGGCTGCACTGCTGCGTCACGCTCGGCTGGCTCCGGGATGAGGGCCCGGTGCCCATCGGCAGGCTCGCCGCCTGGTTCGACCTGCCGCAGGAGTACCTGAAGAAGCGCCTGCAGGCGCTGACCAAGGCCGGGATCCTGACCTCGACGCCCGGGGTGCGGGGCGGCTTCGCCCTCGCGCGCCCGCCGGAGCGGATCACGCTGATGGACGTCGTGGCCGCTCTGGAGGGGGCCGCCGAGCTCTTCCGCTGCGAGGAGATCCGCCAGCGTGGCGCGGGAGCCGAGGGCGCGAGGTTCTCCGGGCCGTGCGGGATCGCCGCCGCGATGCGCCGCGCCGAGATGGCGTGGCGGCGGGAGCTCGCCGCGCAGACCATCGCCGATCTGATGGCCGAGGCCCCCGCCTCTGGCGAACGCACCCGCCGGAACTACGCCCGCCTGCGCGCCTGACCGACGACGGCCCCTGTGCCGGGCTGAGTGAGGAGATAAAAGGGGATGTCTGATATCCCGGTCAAGCGGACCGATGCGGGCCTGGTGGGGCCCGTCACCGGGGAGCGTGGGCTCGGGAGAACCCTCGTCCTGGCGCTCGGCACGTTCGCGGTCGGCACCGACGCGTACGTGGTGGCCGGGTTCCTGCCGGCCATGGCGGGCTCGTTGCGGGTGTCGGAAGCGGCGGCCGGTCAGTCCGCGACCGTCTTCGCGATCGCCTATGCGGTGTTCTCGCCGGTGATGGCGACGGTCACCGCCCGGATGCCGCGCCGGGCGCTGCTGGTGAGCGCGTTGCTGGTGCTCGCCGTGGCCAACGCGGGCTCGGCGCTGGCGCCGGACTACCCGATGTTGATGGCCACCCGGGTCCTGGCCGCCCTGGGCGCCGCCGCCTTCACGCCCACCGCGGGCGCCGTGGCCGCCTCACTGGTCGCGCCCGCGCGGCGGGGCCGCGCGCTCGCCGTGGTGGTCGGCGGCCTGACCGTCGCGACGGCGCTGGGCGTGCCGCTGGGCAACCTCGCCGACAGGCTCCTCGACTGGCGGGCCGCGCTCGGCCTGGTCGCGGCGTTGTGCGGGCTCTGCGCGTTGGGGGTCTTCGCCGTCATGCCGGTCCTTCCCGGCGGTCCACGTGTCCTCTTGCGGCGCCGGCTCGACGCCCTGCGCCGTCCCGGCGTGGTGGCGGTGCTGCCGCTGACCGTGCTCGGCCTGGCCGCCAGTTACGGACTGTACGCCTACGCCGTCCCCATCCTGCACGCGCTCGGCGCCGAGGGCCCTGCGGAGATGTGGATGTTGTTCCTGTACGGCGTGGGCGCGGTCTGCGGCAACCTGCTGGCCGGCGTCGCGGTCGACCGGCACGGACCCGTCCGCGTCCTGGCGGTCGGGTACGTGGCGCTCGGGGTGACGCTCGCCGCGGCAGCCTGGGCGTCCGGAGCGGAGGTCCACCGGTTGCCGCTGGCCGGCCTGCTGATGGTCGCCTGGGGCGCCGCCACCTGGTTCCAGACGCCCGCCCAGCAGGTGAGGCTGATCTCCGCGGCACCTCAGGAGACGGCCGTGGTCGTCGGCCTCAACGCCTCGGCGCTCTATCTCGGCATCGCCCTGGGCACCGCGCTCGGCGGATCCCTCCTGCCGGCCGGCGTGCCCACCGCCCTGACGGCCTGCGCCGGCCTGGCCGTGCTCAGCCTCGCCTACCTCTTGATCACTCGCCGACACTCTTAGCGTTGCTTGAGGCGGAGTGCTTCCTTGCGGGCCTCTGCCTGGACGGACCGCTCGCGCTCCAGCCACGCCGGGTTCTCCGCCTTCAGCGCATCGATCTCGGCGGTCGTGAGCGGGGTGGTGATCCCGCCTCTGAGCAGGCCGGAGATGGACACCCCGAGCTTCGCGGCGATGACCTGCTTGGGGTGCGGGCCGTTGCGGCGCAGGTCGGCGAGCCAGACGGGTGGCTTCGCCTGCAACGCGTTGAGCTCGTCCCTGGAGACGACACCCGCCTGGAACTCGGCGGGAGTGGCCGAGAAGAGCACGCCCAGCTTCTTGGCCGCGGTCTCGGGCTTCATCGTCTGGACACTCTTCGGTTTGGGCGAGGTCATGGCGCAAGACTAGTCAGTCGGAACGGGTTCCCGTGACATCGGTACCCTGTGGCGGTGACTGATGGAGAGAGCGGCGCGGTGTTCCGGCTGGCGTACGTACCCGGGGTGACCCCCGCGAAATGGGTCAACGTCTGGACCGAGCGGATGCCCGACATCCCGCTCACCCTGGTCACGGTTCCCGCCGCCGAGGCGGTGGCGCTCCTGCGGGACGGCGGCGCCGACGCCGCGTTCGTCCGACTGCCGGTCGACCGCGACGGGCTCAGCGTGATTCCCCTCTACGTGGAGACCACGGTGGTCGTGGTGCCCAAGGACCACGCGGTGGCCGCCGTCGACGAGGTGGCCATCGCCGACCTGGCCGACGAGGAGGTGTTCCATCCTCTGGACGACACCATCGAGTGGGCGGTCCGGCCCGGGCTGCCCGCGTTCACCCGCCCGGCCACCACGGCGAACGCGGTCGAGCTGGTCGCGTCCGGCACCGGGCTGCTCCTGGTTCCGCAGTCGCTGGCGCGCCTCCACCACCGCAAGGACCTCACGTACCGGCCGGTGCCGGACGCGCCGCAGTCCCAGGTCGCGCTGGCCTGGCCCACGGAGGCGACCACTGAGCTGGTGGAGGACTTCATCGGCATCGTCCGCGGCCGGACGGTGAACAGCTCGCGGGGCCGTACCCCCTCCCCCACCGAGAAGCCGGCACCACGACAGACACCTAAACCCGCACAGAACCGCTCCGGCCGCCGGCCCGTACCGACCAGCCGCAAAGGAAAGAGCCACCGGCCCCGCTGATCTGCGCCGTGGCCGTCATGCCGCAGAAGCGGGGTCTTCATCCCCTCAGCCGCGCAAGGCCGGCTCCGGGGCACAAGTAAGTCGACCCCGACCGGAATTCGGCCTGTTCCTGATAGGTCGTCCCTTCAGGCTCGTTCCAGACTGTTCCATCGGTACGGACCGGTGGAAAGAGGTTGAGATGGAGCGCCGGCCGGGCGGTGGCAGACCCACAGTGTGCCCTCCTGGACGGCGGTGAGGTTCTTGTCGCCATGCTGCCAAACACAGACGACGTCCTTGTCGATATCCATGACACACCGCCAATCCTTGCGGTCCTCGTCGGAAGCCCTGACATTGTGCGCTGTCTTGAATTTCTCACGGCAGAAGCCCGACATGTCGCCGATCCCCGACGTCCTTCCCTTTCTGGTCTGCACAGATGCCACTGTTCAGATCCTCGGACAGAAATCTGAATTTCATACCCTCAGCCTTGCACTGCCAGTCGCACGCCTCCGCAAGCGGAACTTTTCGGGAACAGGAATCAGCGTCATTGCTGTTGAATTCGTACGAAGAACAGTATTTCGCCAGATCCAACCCGCCGACGGCCGTGGATGCCGCAGGCCTTGCCGGCTCGTAAACGAACAGCACCCCCGTGATGACTGACGCCAGGAGAAGGAAGGCGCCCCAGATCTCGCCCTGGACCATCTATCTTTCTGCCCCGTTTTGGGGGCTTCTCCGTCGCGAGACCCCCGAAACAAATCGGTCAGCTTGTCGGGATAGGCGCTGAGAAAAGCCGACAGGCCGAATGCGAGAGCGGCCAGCACGATGGCTATGACCATGCCCAGCCACCCCAGTGCGGTGGTGGGTGGAAGCTCAACGGGCGCGAGGGCTTCAACGCCGACTGTGGCCAGGCCGAAGAACAACGCGGCTACGACGAGCAGTAGAACGTATTGACCCCCTGTGACACGCTCCCCGTCATCGCCCATGAGCGGTCTCCCGTGATCACACTTGCCGGTACGTTTTGATCGCAATCAGAAGGCTTACCTTCCTTAGTCGCACGCCCGGTGCAACCCCCGATAACGATCATCCCGACCGTGCACGCACGGTATGTTGAGAGCTTGAACCTTGCAATCCGATTCGATGTCTTCGTAGTGAAGATGTGATCTGATTTCCCACCGAAAGGTGGGTTTCCTGAGGTGCGGCACTCCGTTGGAAATGCCTCAGCAGTGCGTGCGATGAGCCGCTCACGATTACCGGCCTACCGATACGGCAAATACGTGTCCGCCTCGCGAGGTAGCGGGCGAGGCGTCACGTCCGCGATGGAGCGAAGGCGGCTCTGCGGCTGGTCTGCCAGGGCTTGTCCGGGGCCGACGGCGCTTCACCCGCAATCGCCCACCTGAGCTTCCCTACCTGAACCGGTGCATCTAGTTGTGCGATGCAACCAGATGGTTGTACGTTCGAACCATGGCGGATGAGCGCGACCTCCAGGACGCCGTGGCCCGGTTCGTCCGGGCCTTCGGCCTGCACCAGCCCGACCAGACCCCGTGCGGGCGCCCCATCCCCACCTCGGAGGCGCACGCGCTGGGCGAACTGGCCCGGGACGGCGCGCTGCGGCAGAGCGAGCTGACCCAGCGGCTGCGCCTGGAGAAGAGCACCACCAGCCGCCTGGTCACGCAGCTCATCAACCGGGGCTGGGCCGAACGCGCCCCGGCCCCGGACGACGGGCGTGGCGTGCTGGTCCAGCTCACCCCCGCCGGAGTCAAGGCCGCCGAGCAACTGGCCAAGGCCAGGGCGGCCCGCTTCGCCGCGATCCTGGACCGCGTACCGGAAACCGAACGCACGGGCGTCCTGCACGCCCTCGAAGTCCTCACGGAGGCCATGGATGAAGCCTAGAAAGCGACGCATCCCCCTGCTGCTGGCCGGCGTTGCGGTGATCGCCACCGCATCGTGCGCCGCGGGCGAGACGAAGAACGGCCCGAACGGCCAGAGCACGGCGCAGGCGCCTGCGGACCGGCAGGCGGAGATCGCGGCCAAGAGCCGCGAGGTGATGCCGTTCGACCTGGAGCGCACCATGCACCGCTTCACCAAGACCGGCACGGGCGGCGAGCAGACCGTCACCGCCGAAGACCCCGCCGACGCCCAGCAGGTCGCGCTCATCCGCGAGCACCTGAGCGAGGAGGTCACACGCTTCGGCAAGGGCGATTTCGGTGATCCCGCCTCCATCCACGGCGGCGAGATGCCCGGCCTGCGCGAGCTGGCGGCCGGCCATGACCGGATCGACGTCCGCTACACCGAGGCACCCGCCGGAGCCCAGATCACCTACACCACCTCGGACGCGTCCCTGATCAAGGCGCTGCACGCCTGGTTCGACGCCCAGGTCTCCGACCACGGCGAACACGCCGAACACGGATAGCCCCATCCCCCGCCTGGTGCCCAACCCCCATACCTGGTCAAGACCCCGGGGATCAGAGCCACCTGTTGATACCCAACCCCCGTATGGTTCATGATGTCTCCAACGATGAAGGAGCCTTCCATGGCCGAGCCGAGTCCGCCCGTGCGGCGCTCGCTGTTCCCGCACGCGCCTGTTCCGGCGCAGGCCCCACCAGGTGCTGCACCAGACGCCGGCGCTGATGGGTGGCGACACCCCGCCGGACGGCCCGGACAGCCCGGTGGCGGTGCTGAAGCGGCACCCGGCCGATCTGCTCGGAAAGCAGGTCGCGCCGTTCTTCCCGAACGGCACGATGGCGAAGCAGACCGTGCTGCGGCGGCACGCCGACGGGCGCGAGCGCCCGGCCTGCGTCGCTCACCCGCAGTCGCGCCTGGAGGTGTGCAGGAGCAGGGCTACAACGCCCTGTCCGGCCAACGAACGCGCCGCACCGGCGATGTGAACAAGCTGTCACCCCCGGCGACCTGGCGGCGATCGGTGAGCCGCCGCGGTGGTGTGGGAGCTACCGCAGCGCGACCTCGGCGAGTCGCTGCCCGAATGGGCCGAGCCGTGCGAGCAGGTGGCGCTGTACGGGACCATCGCCCACCTGAACGGCGCCCGAATCTTCGAGACGCAGACCTACTACCGGCGGCCCTTTGCGGAGATCGTCGGCCTGCTCGACACGGTGTGCGTCTCGCTCTACAGGAGCCTGCGGCACCGTGCCGACCCGACACCGCCACGGTGGACGTCGCGCGGGGTGCGCGGCGCCGTGCCGACCACCGACACCGCCACGGGGGACATCGCGGGTGTGTGGCGGCAGCGCCTCGGCGGCGGCATCCGCGACGCCTGGCCGCCGGCCCTGGCGCACCCCGACGACCTGTCCGTACGCATGGTGACCTACCACGGGCATGCCATCGCCATCACGGCCGCGACCAACACCGACGGCGCCGCCCGCGTCCATCCCGACCCGCCTCAGACCTCGTGGTTCCACGTTCGCCTGCCGCCTCGAAGCGGACCAGCGCCGACCTTCGCGCCAAGCATGGCATCCGGCCATGGAGGCGGGTCCGCACGGACCCCGATCCCGGCAGGTGCAGTTTCGAGGTCAGCGTCGGCGAGGGCGCCGTGGGTTCCACCCCGGGCAAGGCGGCCGGCCTGATCCCGGAAGTGCAGGCCCACGCCGCCTGACCACGCCACCTCGCCGTTCCGTACCGTCCGGTGGGCGCATCCCCCTCCGCGGGGACATCGCCCCGAGCAGACCAGGCCACTCCCGACTCTGCTGGATGCCTTACCGGGGTAGGGTTCTGCGCCCGAGACAGGCGCGGCGGTGGATGTGACGCCGGTTCGCCACTCAACGATCAACGAAAGGTCATTGCATGTCATACGCCGACACCCCCTCCACCCGGCGTGCGGGGCCGAAGGACTGGCTGGGACTGGTGGTGCTGGTCCTGCCGGCCCTGTTGCTGTTCATGATGCTCACCATCTTGTTCCTGGCCATGCCGCAGCTGGCCGCGGACCTCAGGCCGAGCAGCAGCCAAGCCTTATGGATCATCGACATCTACGGGTTCCTGATGGCCGGGCTGCTGGTCACCATGGGCACCCTCGGTGACCGGATCGGCCACCGCAGGCTGCTGACCGGGGGCGCGGCCGTCTTCGCCGTCGTCTCGGCGGCCGCCGCAGCCACCTCCGACCCCGCCCTGATGATCGTCTGGCGGGCCGTGCTCGGCATCGCCGCGGCCACCCAGATGCCCGCCACCCTGGGGCTGATCTTCGCCACGTTCACCGACCCACGCCAGCGCGGCATCGCGGTCGGCATCTGGTCGGGCGGCATCTCCGTCGGCACCGGCCTCGGCCCGGTGCTCGGCGGGGCGTTGCTGGAGGCGTTCTCCTGGCGCGCGGCCTTCCTGGTCGCGGTGCCGGTGATGGCGGTGGTGGCGATCGGCGCGCCGCTGCTGCTGCCCGACAACCGCAACCCGGCGGCGGGCAGGCCGGACCTGTTCAGCGTGCTGCTGTCGCTGGCCACGCTGCTGCAGATCATCTACGGCGTCAAGGAACTCGCCAAGCCGGACGCGCTGCTGCCCGGGCTGGCCGCCATCGCGGCCGGGCTGGCGTTCGGCGCCTGGTTCGTCACCCGCCAGCGGCGGCTGAGCGAGCCACTGCTGGACGTGCGGCTGTTCGCCCACCGCACGGTCAGCGGCGCGCTGGGCGTCTTCCTGCTCGCCGCGACCGGACTCGGCGGCATCTACCTGCTGTTCACGCAGTACCTGCAGCTCGTCGAGGGCCTGTCCCCGCTGCGGGCCGGGTTGTGGGTGCTGCCCGGCGCCGCCCTGCTGGTCGTCGCCTCCACGGCCTCGCCCATCCTGGCCCGGCGCGTGCGCCCCGGCCGTCTGATCGCCGCCGGGCTGGCCATCCAGGTGATCGGCTACCTCATGATCAGCCAGGTGAACGCGGTGGGCGGGCTGCCGCTGCTGGTGGCCGGCTTCATGGTGCTGTATCCGGCCGTCGCGCCGACCATGGCGCTGACCACCGACCTGGTCGTCGGCTCGGTCCCCCCGCAGAAGGCCGGCGCCGCCTCCGGGCTCGCCACCACCTGCAGCGACCTGGGCATCTCCCTCGGCATCGCGATCATCGGCAGCATCGCCGCCGCCGTCTACCGCGCCCAAGCCGCCACCACTCTGCCTGGGGGCCTGCCGCCCGACGCCGCCGCCGCGAGCCGCGACAGCCTCGACGGTGCGGTCACCGCCGCGCAGACGCTGCCGGGCGAGTTGGCCGCCGCCGTGCTCGCCCCCGCCCGCGCCGCGTTCACCGGCGGGCTCAACACCACGGCCGTCATCGCCGCAGTCATCGCCGCCGGCGCGGCGGTGCTGGCGCTGCGGCGGCTCGGCCACGT
>NZ_POUD01000294.1 GCF_003236395.1 Nonomuraea aridisoli
GTGTGGCCCCACTCTGGGCGGGTGGCGTCGGTCTTGGTCAGGTGGTTAGTTCGGTGCGGAGGGCGTCCGGGGTGGTGACGGGGGCGCGGCAGGTGAAGCGGCGGCAGACGTACGCCGCCGGGGACTCGCCGACCAGGTCGCGGCCCTCCAGGAGCGCCGGGAAGGACTCGCGAGGGGTCAGCGGGTCGCCGGTGCCGCGGTCGGCGCCGCCGCCGTGGCCCACAGCGATCACGAGCCCCGGGACGTCGGCGAGGAGCGCCTCGCGGTGCAGCGCCGCCGTACGGGGATCGTCGGCGGGACCCACCACGGCCACCTCCACGGGGCCCGACAGCGCGGCACGCGCCACCGCGAGCCCCCAGCCGGCGAAGCGGGCGTGGCCGGGCGCCAGCACCGACACCGTGCCGAGCGCCGCCTCGGCGGCCTCACGGTGCCGGGTGGAGCCGGTCAGCGCGCCGTAGGACAGCAGCGCCCCGGCGGCGGCGTACCGGCCGGAGGGGGTGGCGTTGTCGGTGGCGTCCTGCGGGCGCTGGAACAGCCGCTCGGCGTCGTCGGCGGTGTCGTAGAAGCCGCCCGACCCGTCGGCGAACCGGTCGAGCACCGTGTCGAGCAGCGAGCCCGCCAGCCGCAGCCACCGGGCCTCCCCGGTGACGCCGTACAGGGCGATCAGGCCCTCCGCCACGTCGGCGTAGTCCTCCAGCACCCCGGCGTTGGCCCCCGCCCGGCCGTCGCGCGACGTGCGCAGCAGCCGCCCGTCGGCCACGTGCACGTCGTCGAGCAGCTCGGCCGCGGCCGTGGCCGCCGCCACGAGGTCGGGCCGTTCGAAGACCGCGCCCGTCTCGGCCAGGGCCGCGATGGTCAGCCCCGTCCAGGAGGCCACGACCTTGTCGTCGCGCCCGGGACGCACCCGGCGTTCCCGCGCGGCCAGCAGCCGCGCCCGCACGTCCGCGTAGCGGGCCGGGTCGTCGGGGTCGCGCGGCAGCTGCAGAACGGACGTGCCGTGCTCGAACGTCCCCGTGACCTCGAAGAGCTCCGCGGCCCAGCGGCCGTCGTCGTCGCCGAGCAGCTCCGCCAGCTCCTCGGGCCTCCAGACGTAGAACTTGCCCTCCACGCCCTCGCTGTCGGCGTCGAGCGCCGAGGCGAACCCGCCCTCGGGCGTGCGCATCTCGCGCAGCAGCCAGTCGGCCGTCTCCAGCGCCACCCGTCGGGCGAGCTCGCCGCCGCCCGCCTTCCACCAGTGCGTGTAGACGCGCAGCAGCAGGGCGTTGTCGTAGAGCATCTTCTCGAAGTGCGGCACGACCCAGCGGGCGTCCACGCTGTAGCGGGCGAAGCCGCCACCGAGCTGGTCGTAGATGCCGCCGCGGGCCATCGCCTCGAGGGTGCGGCCGGACATCTCGCGCTCGCCCGAGCGCAGCAGGAACTCCAGCACCATGGACGGCGGGAACTTCGGCGCCCCGCCGAAGCCGCCGTGGGCGTCGTCGAACGACTCCCTCAGGTTGGCCAGGGCCTTCCCCAGCGTCTCCTCGCCCGGCAGGGGCCCGTTGGGCAGCGCGGCGTTGGAGTTGAGCACCTCCACCACCTTCGCGCCCTGCTGCAACACCGACTGCCGGTCGCCGGTCCACACGTTGTGCACCTCGGTGAGCAGCCGGCGGAAGTGGGGCCGCGGGAAGTACGTGCCGGCGTAGAACGGATGGCCGTCGGGCGTCGCGAACACCGTCATCGGCCAGCCGCCCTGCTGCGTCATCGCCTGCGTGGCGGTCATGTAGACCGCGTCGACGTCGGGCCGCTCCTCGCGGTCGACCTTGATGTTGACGAAGTGCTCGTTCATCAGCGCCGCGGTCTCGGCGTCCTCGAAGCTCTCGTGAGCCATGACGTGGCACCAGTGGCAGGCCGAATAGCCCACGCTGATGAGCAGGGGCACGTCGCGGCGCCTGGCCTCCTCGAACGCCTCCTCACCCCAGGGGTGCCAGTCCACGGGGTTGTCCGCGTGCTGCAGCAGGTAGGGGCTCGTGGCGTCTTTCAACCGGTTCATCATGACCTCCTCGATTCACCCTATGCGTCGCTCGGCGGACGGTTGTGGGCCAGGTCACGCCCGCGGCGCGCTGCGGCTGACTCGGACGGCGGTCACGGCGTAGGTTACGGGCGTGGATATGGACTTCGTCTGCGCCCACGCCGGCCGCCCGGCACCGGCGCTCACCCGCAGGGACGTGGCGCGCGCGCTGCTCGCCGTACCGTCGGGGGTGGCGCTCGTGGCGCTGCCCGACCTGCGGCGGGAGATGCTGGCGGCGGGAAACCCGCTCTCGCGGGCGTTCTGGGAGTCGGCCAAGGCCGTCCTCAGCTCGATCGAGGCGGGCCAGGCCACGGTGGGCGACGTGCAGCGGTGGCTGGAGTCCACCGGCACCGAGCCGATCCTCATGACGCCCAGCTACTTCGTCTGGCCCGAGGAGGACGAACGCGGCCCCGTGGCCACGGAGATGTACGACCGCCTGGTGGCCCACCTGGAGGAACGCGTGGCGGCCGGGGAGATCGACCCCGACGCGCTGGTGACGGGCGACCGGGAGGCCCGCAGGGCCTACGAGGAGCTGCAGGAGCAGTGGCTCGGCACGCCGCTGCCCGACGGGCGGGTGCCCGGCTTCGCGGTCAGCGACGAGCAGGACGAGGAGCTCTTCAACGCCTGGGACGAGGAGGAGGCGTTCGCGCTGTCGGAGCTGCAGCGCATCATGGCGGAGCTGCCCAAGCAGCCAGAGACGCCCGTGGAGGAGCTGGAGGCCGCCGCGGCGCGGCTGCGCGTGCTGCTCGCCCTGCCCGGCTACCCGTCCAACGTGCTGCGGGCCTGCGCCGGGTTCGAGGACCGGCCGCTGCCCGACGACGACACCGAGCTGTGGCTGTCGGTGGCGGCCGGCATCGCCGGGCCCATCTCCGATCTGTCGGAGGGCGGCGACGTGCTGGAGGAGTTCGTCGACCTGGAGGGCGAGCTGAGCCAGGAGGACACCGTGCTGGCCAATCTGTGCGCGATCCAGCACGCCGACTGGCTGGCCGGGGTGGCCGCGCTGGCGAGGATGGGGCCGGGGGTGCTGGCCTCGCCGGAGCGGATGGCACGGCTCATCGCCGAGTCGGAGGACATCGACGTCGACGAGCACGCCGAGGACGACCTCGACACCACCGAGAGCCTCTTCGCCTCGGTCGTGACGCTGTGGGGCTATCTCGGCGTCGTGGACGAGGACGACGTGCTGACCCCGCTGGGCTGGTGGGGGCTGCCCAAGGCGCTGGAACGCGCCTGGTCGCCCCCGGCCGAGTGATCCCTCAGGAGTCGACGAGCTCCTTGAACTCCGGGTGGCGCTCGATGTATTTCGCGACGTACGGGCAGGCCGGCACGACGCGCAGGCCGGTGTCGGCGCTCACCTGGAGGGCGTGGCCGACGAGCTTGCCCGCCAGGCCCTGCCCTTCGTACTCGGGCAGGACCTCGGTGTGGGTGAAGATGACCTTCGTGGGCAGCAGCCGGTAGTCGGCGAACCCGGCGAGCTTGCCGTCCACGTGGATCTCGAATCGATTCTCCGTCGGGTTGTCGACCACTTCTGTCGGCATTTACCTGGCCTTCTCGTCGTCTTCGACCTTCTCGTCGTGCGCGTCACCCTCGTGCGGCACTTCGATCTTCGACATCTGCTTGTTCATCGACTTGATCAGAAGATAGAGGGCGAACCCGATGAGGGCCACGACGACGAAGCCCAGCAAACCCGGACTCACATCACCCGCTGCTAGAACGCTCACCCTTCCAGTCTGCCACCTGGAGGCCGTGGTCCCTTCAGTGGCAGGCGGGTGAGACGTCGTCGGCGTGGATGCCCGCGAACAGGTCGTCCTCCGGCAGCTCGGTGTCGACCAGCGAGCGCGCCAGGTGGTAGTCCTCCGTCGGCCAGACCTCCTGCTGGAGCTCCCGGGGGCAGGCGAACCAGAAGCCCTCGGGGTCGATCTGGGTGGCGTGGGCGAGCAGGGCCTCGTCGCGGATCTGGAAGTAGTCGCCGCACGGCACCCGCGTCGTGGTCTCCCACTTGTTCTTGGCGGGGCGGTCCTCCCAGCGCGCGATCCAGTCGGAGTAGGGGGAGCCGAGGCCACGGGAGGTCATCACCTCGTGCAGCGCCTCGAAGCGCTCCTTGGTGAAGCCCATGTGGTAGTAGAGCTTCAGCGGCTGCCAGGGGTCGCCGGTGCCGGGATAGCGGTCGGGGTCGCCGGCCGCCTCGAACGCCTCGACCGAGACCCGGTTGGTCATGATGTGGTCGGGGTGCGGGTAACCGCCGTCGTCGTCGTAGGTGATGATGACGTGCGGCCGGAACTCGCGGACGGCGGCCACCAGGGGCCTTGCGGCGTCCTCCAGCTTCTGCAGCGCGAAGCAGCCCTCGGGCAGCGGCTCGTCCTCGTTCTCCGGCAGGCCGGAGTCGACGAAGCCCATGAAGCGCTGCTCGACGCCGAGGATCTCGCGCGCGCGGTCCATCTCGGCCCTGCGCACCTCGGCGATGTTGGCCACGATCTCGGGGCGGTCCATCTTGGGGTTGAGCACCGATCCGCGTTCGCCGCCGGTGAGCGTACAGACCAGCACTCCCACGCCTTCGCGCACGTAACGCGCCATGGTGGCGGCACCCTTGCTCGACTCGTCGTCGGGGTGGGCGTGGACGGCCATCAGCCTCAGCGGTGCACTCACGGGCTCGATGTCTCCTCAGTCAGGACCGGGCAGTCACCCAGAGAGGTTAGTTTCTGCTGGGCGGTCGCGAGGGCACACCCCTCGCGGGCGACAATTGTCTCGGATAACGCCGAGGGAGTGCAGGGAGATTCCGCCATGGTCACCAGAGATGTCGAGGACGGGCCCGTTCTCGGCACCCCCGACGACTACCCCGATCGTCCCAGGCGAAGGGGCCGGCTCGTCGTCCACGTGGTGATCGGCGTGCTGGTGGCCATCATCGCCGGCGGCTGGGGTTACGTCATGTGGTCGATGACCGCGAGCGGCTCCGGCGCGCCGTCGCAGGTGGTGACGTTCGAGGTGCTGAGCCCGAGCCGGGCCGAGATCACGTTCGAGATCTACAAGCCGGACGACCGGGTCGCGGTGTGCCGCATCCGCGCGCTGGACGTCGACCACGCGGAAGTCGGCATCAAGGAAGTAAGAATCCCGGCCGGTGAGGGTAGTAAGCAGATCAAGGAAAGCCTGGACACCACTGGTCAGGCCACTTCCGTCCACATCCAGTACTGCAATCTCGTATAGTGAGACATTTGGGGAAGCGTTCTCGCCGTTGTCTTGTTACCCTTTCGCAATTCAACCGTACGCAACCTCGAAGTGATCTCAGGGCCCCCTAGGCAAGCAAGGAGAACCCGTGGCCGACTCTCGCGATGAGAACGTCACATGGCTGACGCAGGAGGCGTACGACCGCTTGAAGGCGGAGTACGAGTATCTCTCTGGCCCCGGGCGCGTCGACATCGCCAAGAAGATCGAAGCCGCCCGTGAAGAGGGCGACCTGCGTGAGAACGGCGGCTACCACGCTGCCAAGGACGAGCAGGGCAAGATGGAGGCCAGGATCTTCCATCTGCGGCAGATCCTCGACAACGCCCAGGTGGGAGAGGCCCCGAAGACCGAGGGCGTGGTCGGCCCCGGCATGACCGTGACCATCAGGTTCGTCGGCGACGACGACGAGGTCACCTTCCTGCTCGCCTCCCGCGAGGAGAGCGGAGCGCCGATCGACGTCTACTCGCCCAAGTCCCCGCTGGGCGCGGCGATCAACGGCAAGAAGATCGGTGAGAAGGCGACCTACGCCCTGCCCAACGGACGGCAGAACACCGTCGAGATCCTGGAGGCCGTGCCGTACGTCGGCAACTGACCCCCCCGCACGACGACCGCCGGGCCGACGTCGGCCCGGCGGAATTTTTGCGTGCCCCGGGACACGGCCCGGGGCACGGCTCAGGAATCCGCGAGGATCTCAGTTTTCTCGTCAAATCCCGTAAACGGCGCAACACGTACAAGCTGGTGCCGTTCATCGTGGTGGCGCTCGTTGCGGTGCTGACCGCCGACGTGCTGCTGCTCATGCAGCCGCCGGAGGAGCCCGCCGGGTTATCCGCGGGCTCCCGCGTCCGGCCCGAGCAGAGGCTGCTGGCGCAGAAACAGCCGCAGGAACAGTCACAGCAGCAGGCACAGCAGCAGGCACAGCAGCAGCCGCAGCCGGCCGTCACGCCGGTCGCGCCGCTGCGGAAGCTGCACAAGCCCAACCTGTTCGTGCTCACCCGCAAGCCGTTCACGAACGAGCTGCTGCGGAAGGTGGCCGCGTTGCCCGGTGTGCGGGCGCTGGAGCTGGCGGACGCGGCCTCGATCGTGCTCGACAACAAGCGGGTGCAGACCCTCGGGGTGGATCCGTCCACGTTCCGGGCGTACACGCCGAAGGTGACCGCTTCGTCCGACGCGCTCTGGCAGAACGTGGCGGCCGGCGACGTGGCGGTGTCGTTCGTGCTGGGCAACGACGGCGGGCTCACGCTGCACCGGCGGGTGCAGGGACCGGCCGGGCCGCTGCGCATCGGCGCGTACGCCACGACCGGCTTCGGCGCCGTGGACGCCGTGGTCGCCAAGGACGTCGGTCGCAGGCTCGGCCTGCCCCACGACAACGCGCTCATCGTCAGCGCCCCCAAGGCGGCCTCCGACGACCTGCGCGCGGCCATCCTGCGGGTGCTGCCCAAGGGCACCCAGGTGGCGCTGGTCAACCCGGTGATCCCGCCGGAGCGGCAGCAGGTGACGCCGCGCGAGTGGCCGGCGGGGTCGTTCATGACGGGCGAGCAGCTCACGGCGGCGCTGCGGGCGGCCGTCTCCAAGCTGGGCCGCCCGTACGTGTGGGGCGCGGAGGGTCCCGACACCTTCGACTGCTCCGGCCTGGTCCAGTGGGCCTACGCGCAGGCGGGCGTGCGGATGCCGCGGGTGACGCACCAGCAGTGGCTGACCGGGCCGCAGGTGCCGTACGCGCAGGCGCAGCCGGGCGACCTGCTCTTCTGGCGCAACGACCCGACGAACCCGGCCTACATCTCCCACGTGGCCATTTACTGGGGCGACGGGAAGATGTTGCACGCGCCCCGAACCGGCGACGTGGTCAAGATCGTGCCGGTGACCACCCGTAACCTGGCCGGAGTGGTCAGGATCAGCCCCGTGCAGGCCGCCAAGGTCCGCTGAGGCTGGGGCTGGGGTTGGGGCTTCCTTCCGCGCACAGTGTCCTGTCGCCTCACGTGCGTTCCGGGCGCAACTCAGTAATGTTGATTACATGACTACAGAGGATGAGGTCCGCGGCTGGTTCACCGGGCGGCTGCCCCAGGAGTGGTTCACCGGTGCTCCCACGATCATCCGCGACCGCGAGGAGATCGCGGTCGTCGGCGCGCTGCCCGACCCGCCCGCCGACGTGCCGGAGGCCGAGCGCGTCGCCCTGATCGAGGGGATGGCGAGGAGGTTCAGGGAGGAGACGCGGGAGCGGCGCGTCGACATCGCCAAGGAGGCCGAGCGCCGGTTCCGGCAGAAGGTGTCGTGGGGCGTCGCCTGCGGCGGCGAGACTGTGATGTTCACCACACTGTCCGTGCCGGTCATGACGCGGTTGCGCCAGTCTGAGCGCCAGGTCCTCGACACGCTGGTGGCCGCCGGTGTGGCGCGCAGTCGCAGCGACGCCCTCGCCTGGTGCGTACGCCTGGTCGGCAGGAACGCCGACACGTGGCTGGCCGATCTGCGCGAGGCGCTGCAGCATGTGGACCGGGTGCGCTCCGCGGGGCCCGACGTGCATTCATGAGTCCGTTCCGCCGAAATGGACTAAACCACTGGGGATATTGGTTTAGACCATCTGGATTGGACTGGACCAGTGCTCCGAATTTCTTCTTTTAAATCCACTCCGGCTGGGTAGGGTCCCCCAATCGTCAGGGCCGCTGCCTGCGACGACGGCCTCGCCAAACAGGTCTATGCCAATTGGCCTTCCCGCCGCTTCGTCGTTAATGATGACTGGGCCCTGGGAGAGTGGAGGAGTCAAAGTCGTGTCCGTTTCCGTGGAAGTGAACGCGCCCACCAGCAATGCCGAATTGGTCGCGTGGGTGAACGAGATCGCAGCCCTGACCCAGCCCGACCGCGTGGAATGGTGCGACGGGTCGGAGGCGGAGTGGACGCGCCTGACCAACCTGCTCGTCGAGCAGGGCACGCTCACGCGTCTGGCCGCCCGTCCCAACAGCTTCTACGCCAAGTCCGACCCGAGCGACGTGGCGCGGGTGGAGGACCGCACCTTCATCTGCTCCGAGCGCGAGGAGGACGCCGGCCCGACGAACAACTGGATCGCGCCCGACGAGATGCGCCGCACGTTCGGCGAGCTCTTCAAGGGCTGCATGCGGGGCCGCACGATGTACGTCGTGCCGTTCTGCATGGGCCCGCTCGGCGGCGAGATCTCGCAGCTCGGCGTCGAGATCACCGACTCGGCGTACGTCGCCGTCTCCATGCGGATCATGACCCGCATGGGTGAGCGGGCGCTGCGGCTCATCGAGGAGCGCGGAGCGGCGCGAAAGGCCGGAGAGAGCGAGGAACGAGCCAACGGAGGCCGCAGCAAGCGCGACCATGAGCACAGCGACTTCGTCAAGGCCGTCCACTCCGTCGGCGCCCCGCTGGAGCCCGGCCAGGCCGACGTGCCCTGGCCGTGCAGCACGACCAAGTACATCAGTCACTTCCCCGAGACCCGCGAGATCTGGTCGTACGGCTCCGGCTACGGCGGCAACGCGCTGCTCGGCAAGAAGTGCTACGCCCTGCGCATCGCCAGCGTCATGGCCCGCGACGAGGGCTGGATGGCCGAGCACATGCTCATCCTCAAGCTCACCCCGCCGGACGGCGAGCCGCGCTACGTTGCCGCGGCCTTCCCGAGCGCCTGCGGCAAGACCAACCTCGCGATGCTCCAGCCGACGATCCCGGGCTGGAAGGTCGAGACGATCGGCGACGACATCGCCTGGATGCGCTTCGGCGACGACGGCCGCCTGTACGCGATCAACCCGGAGGCCGGTTTCTTCGGCGTGGCCCCCGGCACCGGCCAGGTCACCAACGCCAACGCGATCAGGACGCTCTGGGGCAACTCCATCTTCACCAACGTCGCGCTCACCGACGACGGCGACGTGTGGTGGGAGGGACTCACCGACGAGCCCCCGGCGCACCTGACCGACTGGAAGGGCCGTTCCTGGACGCCCGACAGCGACGAGCCCGCCGCCCACCCCAATGCCCGCTTCACCGTCCCGGCCTCCCAGTGCCCGACCATCGCACCGGAGTGGCAGGACCCCAAGGGCGTGCCCATCTCGGCGATCCTGTTCGGCGGCCGCCGCGCCACCGCCGTACCTCTGGTGACGGAGTCGCTGAGCTGGCAGCACGGCGTCTTCCTCGGAGCCAACGTCGCCTCCGAGAAGACCGCCGCCGCCGAGGGCAAGGTCGGCGAGCTGCGCCACGACCCGTTCGCGATGTTGCCGTTCTGCGGCTACAACATGGGCGACTACTTCGGCCACTGGCTGGAGATCGGCCGCCGCGAGGGCGCGAAGCTGCCGCGCATCTACTACGTCAACTGGTTCCGCAAGAACGCCGACGGCAAGTTCATCTGGCCGGGCTTCGGCGAGAACAGCCGGGTGCTCAAGTGGATCGTCGAGCGCCTCAACGGCGCGGCGGAGGCCGTGCCCTCGCCGATCGGCCTGCTGCCCGCCGAGCTCGACACCGAGGGGCTCGACCTGTCCGACGACGACCTGCGCACGCTGCTTACCGTCGACCGCGAGGTCTGGCGGGAGGAGGCGGCGCTGATCCCGGGCCACTTCGAGAAGTTCGGCTCCCACCTGCCCAAGGAGCTGTGGGACGAGTACAACGCGCTGCTCGACCGCCTCGGCTGAGGCGGCTGACGGCGGTCCCGGCGGACCGTCGCGGCTCTCCACACAGGCGCCGGCCGTCCTCGCGACGGCCGGCGCTTCGGCGTTCGCCGGCAGAAGCGGAAGTCGTGAGCAAATGGTGCTAAACCCCTGCTGGGCCGGGGGCCGAGCCTACTGTCGGAGACACGCGTCACTTCCGACAGCCGGGCCTGGAAGGCCCGCAGAGGGGAGGCCGTTCATGGATCTGGCTCTGCTGATCCTTGCCGTGGCCCTGGCGGCGTTCGCCGGCCACATCACCCGCTCGATCCGGCGCGTACTCACGGCCCTGCGCGCGATCAGGACGAGCGACAGATCTCCCGACCTCGGCCACTACGAGCTGGCGTACCTCGCGGGAGGCCCCCGGCGGGTGGCGGAGACCGCCCTCGTGCTGCTGACCGAGGTGGGAGCCCTACGGGCGGCGCGCGGCGGGGTCGTCCACCCGGTCGCCGGCGGCCTGCGATCGGACGAGCCGATCGACGACGTCGTCCTGTCGGCCGTCCCGCTCTCCGGGTCCTCCGCGCTCTCGCTCAGGGACCGGATCGCCCGCGGCCGGGCCCTGGAACAGCTCGGGAGGAGTCTCACCGAGCGCGGCCTGATCCGTCCGGACGACCTGTTCTGCGACGTCGACCGGCTGAGCGTGCGGGTGCGGGTGATCACCGTCCTGGCCTTCGCCGGAGCCGTGCTGTCGGGGCTGCTGCTGCTCGGCGGCGTGACCCCGATGAGCATGGCGGCCCCGGCGCTCTTCGTGGCCACGATCGCCCTCATGGTGTTCGCGGGCACGATGCTGAGCTCGCGCGCCCGCGCCGCGAGCCATCGGCCGGCCGCCACGCTGACGCCGAAGAGCGCGCCCAGGCGGACGCTCGCCGCGCCCGTGCCGACCCCGGCCGGACACAAGGTGCTCGAGGAGGCCAGGTCGGCGCACCGGCGGGCCGGCGAGGCCCACCTCACCGTCGCGCTGTACGGCCCCGGCCGGCTGAGCCGCGACTCCGATCTGTACGGGGCGTTCGACCCTGTCTCTTATACACAGCT
>NZ_POUD01000295.1 GCF_003236395.1 Nonomuraea aridisoli
GGTCCCGCCTGTGCCCGCGCCCCGCCACCCCCGAGCTGCTGACGGCACTGCGGGCCGCGCTCGTCCTGCTCGCCGACCACGAGCTGGCCGCCTCCACCCTGGCCGCCCGGGTCGCCGCCTCCGCCAAGGCCGACCCGTACGCCGTCGTCCTGACCGGGCTCGGCGTGCTCGGCGGCTCCCTGCACGGCGGCGCGTCCCACGCAGCCGAACGCCTGCTGGCCGAGGTCGGCCGGCCCGGCCAGGCCGCCCGCGCCGTCGCCGAGCGGGTCCGCCGCGGCGAGCGCATCCCCGGCTTCGGCCACAGCGTCTACAAGAACGGCGACGCCCGCGGCGCCCTCCTGCTCGACCTGGTGAAGGAGGCCGCGCCGGACCACGAGCGGATCGCCGCCACCGACGCCCTGCTGGCCGAGATGCGCAGGCGCCGCCTGCCCGACAGCAACATCGACTTCGCCCTCGCCGCCCTGGCCGCCGTGAGCGGGATGACGCCCGGCGCGGGCGAGGCCGTCTTCGCGGTGGCCAGGACGGCGGGCTGGCTGGCCCACGCCATGGAGGAGTACGAGCGCGGCACCCTCCTGCGCCTGCGCGCCTCCTACACCGGCCTCCCTGTGGCCACGGAACCGCCGAGGACCTGACGAGCCGCTCCCGCCTGCCCACGCCGGGCCTGCCCGGGTCAGCGGGTGGCGAGCTCGGCGAAGATCTCCACCAGTTCGAGCCGGTCGAACGGGCCGACATGGGGTGCCGCGACGCTTCGGACGTCGGTCGGGTTGTCCGGAGTGAGGCGGTCGGCCTCTTCGATGAACCGGTCCTGCAGCGCCGGCGGAATCAGCCGGTCGAGGGTGAGACGCACCTACGTCCGGGGAATCCGGCCCCAGGTGTGGGCCTCGCCCCGCGCCTCGGCCAGGGGGATGGCGGCCGTCTCGTCCGGCTCCAGCATGTCGAGCAGCCGGCTCACCCCTTCGTCGGTGCGGCGGCTCGCGGCCGACCTCGCGTCGGGCCGATGTCGCTTTACCGCCGCGTGGCGAACAAGGACGGACTGGTGACGGGGATGACCGACCAGATCTTCGGCGAGACGGAGCTTCCCGTCCCGGGGCTGGAGGGGTGGCGGGCCAAGCTCGAGCTGATCTCCCGCCGGCAATGGGAGCTGTGCCGGCGACACCTCTGGCTGCCCAGGGCCGTCTCGTTCACACGCCCGCTGCTGGTGTCCACCATGATGACGCACACCGAGTGGACGCTGCGCGCGCTCGACGGGCTCGGGCTGCCCATGGAGACGCGGATTCGCGAGGCGCTCACGCTGCACGCGCTCGTCCACACCGTCGCGCTGTCCCTGGCGGACGAGGTCGAGGCCGAGCAGGAGACCGGCGTGACGCTCGACCGGTGGTGGCTGGTGCAGCGAAAGCGGGCCGACGAACTCCTCGGCAGCGGACGATTCCCGCTGCTGGCCACCGTTCCCGCGGAAACGGTGGCGGATGTGGACGGACTGTTCGAGTACAGCCTCGCGCGCCACCTCGACGGTTTCGCCGCCCTGGTGGGGCAGTGACGTCAGCGGGAGGCGGGGGCGACTCTGATCCGGTCCAGGTGGCGCCGCAACGCGGCGGGGTCGAAGGGGACGACGGCCGACTCGCACCGGCGGCCGACGCGGCGCAGCAGCTCGACCGACTCCCAGCCGGTGAAGAGCTCCTCGTCGATGGGGCGCACCCGGTCGCCGAGGACGTGTCCGGCCTGGTGGCGCAGGACGAGGTTGCGCCACTGGCCGAGGAAGAGACGGAACTTCTCCAGCCGCGCGCCGGCCTCCGCCACCAGATCGGCGCCGTCGTCCAGGGCCGCGTTCACCCGCTGGACCTGGGCGGACATCTCCACGATGCCCGCCTCGGCGGCGTCGCAGAGCGACGGCACGGCGGCCAGGGCGTCAGGCGGCGCCGCGCCGTCGAACACCTCGGCGGCGAATTCGGCCGCCATGGTGTTGTAGAGACCGGCCAGCGAGATCTGGAAGCGCAGCCGCGTCAGGTCGGCCCGCAACCGGCCGAATTCGGCCTGCAGCCGTTCCAGGGTCTCGACCGATTCGCCCATCGGCTCGGCCATCACCCGGGCGACGTTCGCCAGCACCGGCGCGGAGTCCTCGACCAGCTCCGAGGCCCGCTGGGCGGCGAGCACGGAGGTGTTCAGGCGGCGGGCGATGCCGAGCACCCCGGAGGAGATGGTGGCGAGTTCGTCGCCGAACCTCTGGTACGCGGTCAGGTGCCCGACGAACTCCTCCAGCACCAGGTCCAGCGCGCCGGTCCCGGCGAGGATCTCGGCGATGGAGCCCCGCGCGCCGGGCCTGGCGTACGAGGCGGCGACCGAACGGCGGCGGACGGAGACCTCCTCGGGGAGCGCGTGGAGCATGAACTCCTCGTAGGAGGAGAACCCGCCCTGGCGCAGTGAGTCCTCGATGTGGGCCTTCCCGAGCAGGGCGGCGTCGCGGCGGTTCATCCCGTTCGTCTGGATCGCCGTTCGCTCGGCGTGGGCCGCCTGCGCGTACACCCGCTGGGCGAAGTCGAACAGCGGCCCGCGCGGGGCCATCCGCACCGAGACGTGGCCGTCGCGCAGCGGGCTCATGGTGGCGAACACCCAGTAGGAGCGGCCGTCCTTGGTGCGGTTCTTCATGTAGGCGCCCATCGGGCGCCCCGTCTGCAGGCCGTCCCAGACCAGCCGGAATAGGCCGCCCGGCATGTCCGGATGACGCACCGTGTTGTGCGGGGCCCCGACCAGCTCCTCCAGCTCGAAGCCCGAGACGCGGACGAAGACCGAGTTCCCCTCCCGGATCACCCCGCGCGGGTCGGTGGTGGAGAAGAAGAGCTCCTGGTCTCCCATCGTCAGCTCGTGGACGTCCGCCCCCTCGCGGCTGCTCCGCACGGCTCTCCTTCCCCGCCGTGCCGAACTCAGCCGGCACGGCGCCCACCCAAGATGATCGTCACTGTGGGTGGCATTCTCGCGGGCGCCGCCACCGGCGGTGGATGGTCGAAAGTCCCGGCGATTCGGGACTTTCGCCCTCTTGCGGAAGGGCACAAAGCCCTGCCGCGCCCGCCCGCAGGAGTTGCCGGCGCCTGTGGGGTGTGCCACCGTCGTCCGGATGCCCGAACACGGGCGGCGGACAGCACGCACGGATGAGACGGGCAACGACGTGAAGGTACTGGTGATCGGGGCGACGGGGACCCTCGGCGGTGCTGTGGCGGCCGCCCTGGAGACGCGCCACGAGGTGGTACGGGCCTCCCGCCGCGGAGACGTACGGGTCGACATGACGGACGTCGCCTCCGTCGATCGCCTCTTCACGGAGCTGGGCCCGGTCGACGCGGTGGTGTGCTGCGCCGTCGGCGGCGCGATGGCGCCGCTCATCGGCTCCTCGGACGCGACGTTCTGGGACGGCCTGCAGGGCAAGCTCATCGGCCAGGTGAACCTCGTCCGGCGGGCCCTCACGCACCTGACCGCCCCGGCGTCCGTCACGCTGACCAGCGGACGTTTCCCCGAGCCCGTGCCCGGCAGCGCGCTCGGCCATCTCATCAACACCGGCCTGGAGGCGTTCGTCCACGCCGCCGCGGTCGAGACGCCGCCCGGCGTCCGCCTCAACGTCGTCAGCCCCGGCTGGATCCGCGAGACCCTGCTCGCCCTCGGCATGGACCCGGCCGCCGGCACCCCGGCGGCCGACGTGGCCCGCCTCTATCTGGAGGCGATCGAAGGCACCGTCCACGGCCGCACCCTGACCCCGGGAACGCCCCACTGATCACGGCGCCGACGCCGGCTCACACCGCGGCGGTGCGATCGACGTACGCGGCCAGCGCGCGCACGCGTTCGGCGTGCTGGTCGTGGCCGACGATCACCGGCGGCTCGTTGTACGGCATCGCGTCCGACGACCGGCGCAGCTTGACGTACTGGCCGCAGGCGTCGATCGCGTACGGCTCCATGTCGTCCTGCAGCGCCCCGATCACGGTGATCCCGTACGTCTCGCCGATCCGCCGGAACAGCGCCACGGCCTCCCTGCGGTGCTCCTTGCCCAGGTTGCGGCCCAGCTCGTCGAGCACCAGGCACAGATGGCCGCCGCCGGAGGAGGCGATGGCCGCCGCGCACACCAGCTTGACCGCCTTCTCGTCCATCAACGCCGTGTTGGCCCGCCGGTTGTACGGCACGTAGCCCTGCCCCTCGCCGCGCCGCCACTTCGGCGTCACCCGCCACTGCCAGCGCTGCTCCGGGTCGGCGGGCGCGGGCGGCACCGGGAACTCCAAGGTCGCGCCGTAGCCGCCGTAGGAAGTGTCGAGTTTGTCGAACTCCTCGGCCACCCTCGTCAGCCGCGCCTTGATCGCCGCCGTCAGCGCCGCGCGGTGCACGGCCGTCGACTGCGCCGCCTCCTCCGCGCCCCTGGCCGCCGCCGCCAGGTCGCGCTGGCGGGAGACGATCTGCGCCTCGATCTGGCGGCGCTGGTGGCGTTCGTACTCCTCCTGGCCGCGCAGGTAGGACGCCAGCGACCCGCACACCGCCGCGAACGTCGCCTGCTCGCGCGCCGTGCTGCCCTCCCGCTCGCTCAGCAGGAACCGCAGCTCCTCGGGCAGCTCCGCCTCCTCCTCGGGGAACGTGTCACGCACCGCCTGGTCGAGGTGGCGCTCGGCGATCCGCCACCATTCGTCGGCCGCCCGCGAACGCTCCTCCTCGGGCAGGGCCGCGAGCCACTCGCGGGCCGTGTCGACCGTGCCGCCCCAGTCGGCGGCCAGCGCGTCGAGCTTGAGCGCCTCGCGTTCGGCGGTGACCTTCGTCTCCAGCTCGCGGGCCTGCGCCCGCTCGGACTCGTGCCGCTGCCTGCGGCCCTCCAGCCGCTCGATCTCCATGTCACGGGTACGCGCCCGGAAGTCGAGCCCGGACGCCAGCCGCTCGGCCTCGGCGACCTTGGGGCCCAGCTCTTCGACGGCCGCGTTGAGCTCGGCCAGCCTGGCGCGCCGCTCGCCCAGCCTGGCCTCCAGCTCGGCCAGCCGTACGCCCGCCCTGGCGCCTTCGAGCCGCCGCTGCGCCTCGGCGACGGCCTCCTCTCCGTCGCGTACGGCCTGCGCCGCCGTCTCCTGGACGTCGCGCGCCCGGTGGAGCCGCTGCTCGGCCGCCTTGATGCGCGCCTCGCGCCCGGTCGCCACCCCGTCGAACGCCCCCACGACGCTCACCCCGGCCGCGCTGACCAGCACCGACCCGGGCAACCCCGCCAGCGCCTCGGCGGCGGCGTCGAGCTGCGCGGCGTCGACGATCACGGCGTGCTCGTTGGGCCACCCGCGCAACTCGCCGAACGCGAGCCCGGCGGGCCGCGCCTTGCCGTAGCGGGCCTTGAGCGCCTCACCCAACGCCTGACCGGGAACAACGCCCGAGCCCTGCTCGGCCGCGCCACCCGATCCGGGGCCCGTGGTCGTGTGGGCGGCGTCGCGGGCCTGTTCGGCCACGTCGAGCGCGTCGAGCAGGCCCGTCGCGCCGATGCCGGCCGCCGCCAGCGCGTTGAGCTGGGCGGCGGCCGGGCCGCCCTCGGCGTCGTCGAGCGCCGCCTGCGCCGACGACACCTCCTGGTCGGCCACCCCGAGCGCCTTCAGCGCCTCGTTGAGCCGCACGCGGACGTCCGCCAGCTCGCGTTCGGCCGTCGGCACGTCGCGCCCGTCGGCGAAGCGGCGGGTCTCCTCCAGCGCCGGGATCAGGCCGCGCAACTCGTCGGCGGAGTTCTCCGTCACCGCGCGGTCGGCGTCGAGCTTGGCCGCACGCGCCTGCAACGCCGCCAGCTCCTTGCGCGCCTCGGCCACCTGCCGGTCGAGGGTGTCTTCGCGCAAAGTGGAGATCTCGGCACGGACCAGGGCGACCGCCTCGGCCGCCGCCTCGCCGGCGGCGCGGTGGCGATCGAGGTCGGCGGCCAGCGACTCGTCCTTGGCGGCGGCGTCGGCCAGCTTGCGGGCCTGCCGGCCGCGCCAGCAGCGCAGCGCCTCGGCCAGGCGTATCCGGGCCTGGTCGCGCCGGTCGAACGTGGTCAGCAGCGCCTTCGACTCCGCCTCGAACTCCGCCAGCCGGTCGCCCGCCTGCGCCGCCCGCACCCGTCTGGCGTGCTCGTCGCGGCGGGCCTCGCGCTCCTGCTCCAGCTCGGCGTCAAGGCCGGTCAGCGCCGCGATGGCCTCGAAGACGCGTTCGGGGGAGATCTCGTTGAGCGGCTGCGACAGCAGGTTGGTCGCGACCTTGCTGCGCACGGACGTCGACAGGAACGACACACACCTGACGCGGTCGCCGTAGAGGACCTTCGTCAGGTCGCGCGCCACCACGTCGCGCTTGCCGGCGGACCGGGGGAGCGACGCCCAGATCTCGTCGGCCCGCGCCACCCGCTCGGCCTCGGACGGCGAGGCCGCCAGGTGAACGCCCTCCCGCCAGCGGATCTCCAGGTGCGGCGCCTCCTGGTTGACCCGCAGCCACACGGTGAGGGCGCCGCCGGAGGTGTCGGGCACCTCGAACAACTCGCCGCCCGTCTCGCCCGGCGCCGTCTCACTGAGCAGCACCCCATCGTCCTGCGACCCATCGTCCTGCGCCCCATCGTCCTGCGCCGCCTCGCCGGACGCCGGAGGAGACGGAGAAGCGGCCACGGGGTGCGGCTCCTGCGCGGGGAAACCGTCCATGCCGGGCGGGGCGAAGACGCCCACGATGTAGCCGTGGTCGGCGCTCGCCCACTGGCGGCTGCCGGCCCCGCTGGCCAGCTCGGCGTTGAACAGCAGCTCCGACACCGCCTTGGCGCCCGAGGCGAAGCGCCACTGCTCGTCGCCGAGCAGCGCCGTGATCGAGGCGATGAACGACGACTTGCCCGCGCCGTTGGAGTCTTTCGGCCCCGCGCCCGCCACCACGATCAGCGTCCCGGGGACCGTGGGCACCGGATGCGTCGACAGCCGCGAGATGTTGACCGCCTGCACGGCGATCAGCACCCGGTCTCCGACGACGTTCTCCACCTGCGACACCTTGCCCCCCGTAACCCTTCCTGCGTTGTTGTCGTTGGCCCGCCCCGCGCGTCGCGGGCGGTCATCTGGCCGATCTGCGGGCGAGCACGGCCGCGGCCAGCGGGGTGTTCGGCCCCGCGGCCAGGATCAGCTCCTCCTGCAGGCGCCGCCGCGCCGCCGGCGTGAGCCGGTGGAACTGCGGGCCCGGCACGTAGCCGCCGGCCTCCTCGCTCGCCTTCACCTGTGAGAGCAGCCCGGCGTGGCGCAGCGTGCGCAAGGCCGCCTCCAGCTCGCCGATCGGGAGCTGGGTGTGGCGGCGCAGCTCCTCGACCGGCGTCGGGTGCGGCGACAGCCAGGAGTCCTCGGGCAGCAGCCCCTCGGCTCTCGGGATCGCCACGGAGTGCACCAGGACGAGCGCCAGCACCGCCCGCTCGCTGACCCCCAGCCGGGTGCCGCCCGCCGCGAGCGCCTGGGCGGCGACGGCGTCGTCGTAGCCGGAGATCCAGCGGTCGCGATGCTGGATGAGCGTACGGCCGCGCCGGGCCAGCATCTCGCCCAGCGTGTGGCGCAGCGCCGGGTCGCGCAGGGCGCCCAGCCGCACCTCCTGCACCGGCTCGGCGGCGTGCTCCACCACCATGAACGCCGCCACCAGCTCGGCCCGGCGCCGCTCGTCGTAGCCGGCCAGCAGGTCGTCGAACTCGGCCGCGGCCGTCTCCACCCGGCCGCCGCCCTCCGCCGCGGGGTCGTGCCCCGGCTCGGCGGGACGGGCGGCCTCGACGATGTCGGCGTCGGCCACCACCGTGAGCTCGGGACGCTCGGGCTCGGGCAGGCGGCGCACCAGCTCGCGCAGCTGCGCGTGGGACTCGGCCGGCCACAGGGCGCAGCGCGGGCCGAGCGAGACCACGCCGTCGTCGAGCACGGCCCACGCCGAGTCGTGCAGGCGGCGCAGCGCGCCGATCGCCCAGTTGCGCATCAGGTCGTCGGTGCGGCCGATCAGCGCGCGGTAGGTGTCGAGCACCAGCTCGACCGGCGCCGGGTCGCCCGGCCACGGGTCGGCCGACAGATCGCTCCAGCAGCACTTGAGCATCGCGGCCAGCACCCGCCGCGTCTCCCCGGACCGCTCCACCGGGACGGGCGCCACCTGGTGCTCGTCGAGGAGCGACGGCGTCACCCCGTCGGGCCACACCGGCAGCGCCTCCCCGGTGGAGTCGGGCCGCGTCAACCGCACCATCCCGGCCGGCGCCGCCATCCCCGCCCTCAACGGGAGCGGCCCCTCGGCCCGCGCCCACACGTGCGCCACGCCGTCGGCGGGCGGGGTGTGCTTCGGGGTCATGAGGTGCGCTCCAGGTGGCCGTGGGAGAGCCAGGCGGGCTCGCGATCCGGGTCGATCGTCAGCCCGTCGGCCCATGTCAGCCGGTAGGGCAGCTCGGGACGCAGGTCGATGGTCGTCAGGTCGGCGAGGACGCGCCGCGCCGAGGGCCAGTCGGGGCCGAGGACGTCGGTCAGCGGCACCCGCGCGGCCTCGCCCAGCAGGGACTCGGCGACCTCCCGCAGCCGCTCGAGGGCGGCGTCGGGCGAGGAGTCGAGCGAGGAGCCGGGCCCGGGGTCGGGCAGGGCGGAGCGCGGGGGAGTGGGCTGGACGGGCGCCGGGCGTGGCGCCTCGTCGACCGCGCGGGCGATGGCGGCCGGGTCGTGCCACGGCGCGGGCGCGTCGAAGACGAACCCGTCGAGCACCGCCGCCAGCCGCTCACGCGAGGCCGTCTGCGCGAACGTGCGCCACGTCTCCGACGGCAGCAGCGTCAGGTTGCGCGTGGTGCCCGCGGAGTCGGCCAGGCGGCCCGCGGCCCGGCGCGAGGCGTCGCTGTAGGCGTAGATCGCCGCCCGCAGGTCGGTGCAGACCCGGTCGAGCTCGGGCCAGCGGGTCAGAATCGTGGCGTGCAGCCCCTGCGCCCGCCGCGCGATCTCCTCGGTGCCCCACAGCTTGGGCGCCTGCTCGCGCAGCTCCTCGATGGTGCCCGTGGTGAGCGTGATCAGCTCCAGCGCCCACAGCCGGAACGCCCGCGACAGGTTGACCGCGCTCTGCCGGGCCTCCTCCATCGTGGTGCGGGGGTCGGCGACGTTGAGGTCTTCGAGGGCGAGCAGCCGGTGCATCTCGGACTGGCCGCCGTCGTCCATCATCCGCCGGATGAACATCAGCCCCACCACGCTGGTGAACGACGCGCGATGACGCAGCTGGTTGGGCTTGGGGAACACCTCGCGGATCGCGCCGAGCCCCTTGAGCACGCGCAGCCGGTTGTCGAACTGGTCGGCCGGATAGGCGCGGCAGGCGTGGCGCATCTGCTCGTGGGTCAGCCACTCCTCGCCCGCCTCGGCGAACGCGGTGAACAGCGTCTCGGCGATGTCGACCAGGACCGGGTCGTCGACCACGGCCCCGCTGTCGCGGGCGAGCGCGGCGAACATGCGGCGGTAGGTCGACAGCACCGCCTCGTCGGTGAGGGCGGCGTCGAGCGTCAGCGGCTGATCGGACGGCTGATCGGACAGGGCCTGTTCGGACACGGCCTCTAAGGTACGGCTTCGCACCGACACTCTGGGCCCGCCGGCACCATCGCCCCCATTGCTACCAGCCAGTATGCGCGCGTGAGTGATGCGTGACCGCTAGGGTGATGCCCGGTGAAGAGGGGGCAAAGGCTCAGCATTCGTACATACCGGGGTGAATGAGAGGTGCGGACGCAGAGGCTCCGCGGGGACAAGACCACCGCGATGATCGCGGGAGCGGCGGCGGTCGTCCTGGTCGCGGTGGCCGCGTGGTTCGGCGTGGGCGTCTCGAGCGCCAATCCCAAGCTGGCCGACGTCGGCGCCTGGCTGTGGACTTCGGCCAGGGGCAAGCTCGTGCACGTCAACGGCCTGTCCGGCGAGGTGGACGGCTACCTCGACCACAAGACCGGCGCCGAGCTGCGCGTCGTCCAGGACGACGGCCACGTGCTGCTCGTCGACGACGCCACCGGCTTCGTCAGCCGCATCGAACCCGGCCAGCTCAGCGTGGCCCAGACCCGCGACTTCGGCGCGGCGGGCCTGCAGATCGCCCTGTCCGGCGCGGGCGCGTACGCGGTGGACCCGGCGGCCGGCCGGGTCCAGCAGATCGACCCCGTCACGCTCGACTCCGTGGGCGCCCCGATCACCCTGCCGGCCCCGCTCGGCGCGGCCCGCGTCGACGGCGGCGGCCGGCTGTGGGTGCCGGTGACCGCCAGGGGCGAGGTCGTCCCCGTACGGGACGGCGTCGCGGCCGATCCGCTCAAGGTCGGCGAGCCCGGCGAGGAGCTGTCGGTGACGATCGCGGGCGGCCTGCCCGTCGTGGTCAACAGCCGCGCCGCCACCGCCACGATCATCGGCGAGGACGGCGGCGTCGGCGAGATCACGCTGCCCAAGGGCGTCGCCCAGGCCGGCAGGGGCGGCGCGCTCACCCCGGCCGCCGCGGAGGGCTCGCTGGTGCCGATCCTGGCCCCCGGGGACGCGGGCCTGCTCGTGTTGATCGACACCGGCTCCAACTCCGTGCTGAGCACGAAGTTCGCCGTGCGGGACCCGGCCCGGCTCGGAGTGCCGCAGGTGCTGGGCTCCAAGGTGTACGTGCCGGACCGCGGCAGCGGGTCGCTGATCGTCTGGGACAGCGCGGCCGGCGGCCGTCCCACCACGCTGCGGGTGGCCGAGCGGCCGGGCCCGGTGGACGTGTTCGTCAAGGACGGCCTGTTGTGGGCCAACGACGAGAACGGCGACAAGGCCGTCGTCATCGACCCCGAGGGCCGCAAGCACGACATCGACAAGGACGACTCCGACGTGCCGGGGCCGACCAGCACGCCCAAGCCGAAGCCGACGCCGCGCCCCGACCCCACGCACAGCGACCC
>NZ_POUD01000296.1 GCF_003236395.1 Nonomuraea aridisoli
CGGTGGCTCGGAGAAGTGTATAAGAGACAGCCCAGGTGGTCAGGGCGGGGCCGCGGGCTACCGCTTCGAGGCAGCCGTGGCCGCCGCAGCCGCACCGGGGACCGCCGTCCGGTTCCACCACCACGTGGCCGATGTGGCCGGCGTTGCCCGTACGGCCATGCACCAGGCGGCCGCCCAGGATGAGGCCGCCGCCCACGCCTGTCGAGACCACCATGCCGAGCATGTCCCGGGTGCCCTGTCCGGCGCCCTTCCAGTGTTCGGCGATGGCCAGGCAGACGGCGTCGTTGTGGACGCGTACCGGAAGACCGGGGAAGAGGGCCGTGAGGCGGGCGCGCAGGGGGAAGCGGCGCCAGCCGGGGATGTTCAGCGGGGAGACCTCGCCGTCGGGCCAGGTCATGGGGCCTCCGCAGCCCACGCCCACCCCTTCGACGTCGCCGCCGAGCGGGGCGATGAGGTCGGTGAGGGTGCGCCACAGGGTCTCGGCGTCGGCGCCCTGGGGGGTGGTGGCGCGTCTGGAGGTGACCACCGTGCCGTCGCGGGTCACCAGCCCGGCGGCCATCTTGGTCCCGCCTATGTCGATCGCGAGGATCACGGGCGGCCCGCCGTACCGGACGGGATCATGGCCCGTCCGCGGCGCTGGAGAACACGAGGACGGAGGCGGTGAAGCCGTGCACGTGGTTGTGCCCGGCGACGGGGCCGACCTCGCCGGCGGCGAAGAAGCCCGCCACGCCCACGGGTCCCAGCGTGTCGCGAACCGCGATCGCGTCGTGGTCGGCCGTGCCGAACATGGCCGAGCCCCGCCCGTTGCACGAGAACAGCAGCGCGCCGTCCACCTTGCCGATCTCCTCGCGGTGAGCGTCGAGCAGGTCGTAGAGGTCCTCGTCGGCGGTGGCGGCGTCCCGAACCTGGAAGCGTACGGTCCTGCCGACCTCGACGATGTCGCCGATGGCCACGGCCTCGCGTTCGGGATCGATGCCGATCACGCCCCGGATGAGGAAGTCGCCGCGTTCGTGGCGTTCGGCGTATTCGTCCATGGCCAGGCCGATCTGCAGGCCGGCGGCGACGAGCTCCCGGTCGTCCTCGTCCAGCTCGGTGACGATGTCCTCCAGGCGGGCCAGCGCCGGTTGGCCGGCCAGTTCGAGCAGCAGGTTGTCCTCCGACGCGGTGACGACCATGCTCGGCCCGATCGGGCGGCAGCCCTGGCTGACCACGGTGCTGATCTTCACCGGGCCGCTGATCAGCACGCCGATCGCGCCTTCGGTGTGGACCTCGCCGTCGGCGAACAGCCGTACGGACCCGCGTCCCTGCAACCCGTTGGCCAGCCCTCCTACCAGCGGCAGGTCTCCCAGGACGTCGACCGAGCGCTCCACGAAGGCGTCGGTCGGAAAGCTGTACGGATCGGTCAGCAGGATCGCCACGTGGTCGTCAGGGCCGCGTTCGGGCAGCCCGACCACCACGAACCTGTCCTCGGCCGTCAGCGTCTCCAGCGCGAACGTCGTCAACCGGGCCCCGTCCAAGGTCGCGGCCCAGGCGCTGACAGCGGGCGTCAGCTCGACCCCCTGCCCGTCGCCGATCACTCCTGTGGCGCTGCAGCCGATCACGTTCGCCTCGGGCGCCAGCTTCATCGCGGCCTCTCCGGCCCGGGCGACGTCGTCGGGATCGTCGCCGCAGATGAAGAAGCAGACCAAGTCGGCAGGGCCGCTGAGCCTCGACAGTGCCTGACCGACGGCGTTCTCCGCGGCCTCCACCAGGTCGGAACCCACGGCGAGGCCGTCGGCGAAGCGGCTTGTCATCAAGGCCACGCGTCTCGCCTCCTCGTCATGTCCAAGTTCCCTAGGCCCGATTCTCCCCACAAAGCGGACAAGCACGCACACGAACCGTCACCTAATAGTCAAGATCCGAAATCTCCGCCAGGTGCGAAACTCCCTGCCACATTCTTCGTGGGGGACGTAGTCTCGGTTCCGTGCATCAGCCACGAATTCTCCGCGAGTTGCGAGAGAGCGGCCACGTTCATCGCACCGTCAAAGCCGAGGTCCGGGAAAACCTGCTGGCCAAGCTGCGGGCCGGTGAGCCACGCTTTCCCGGCATCGTGGGCTTCGACGACACCGTCCTGCCACACCTGGAGCGGGCGCTGCTCGCCGGGCACGACCTCGTGCTCCTCGGCGAGCGCGGTCAGGGCAAGACCCGGCTCATCCGCACCGTGACGGGCCTGCTCGATGAATGGACGCCGATCGTCGAAGGCTGCGAGATCAACGATCATCCGTACGCACCGGTCTGCACACGCTGCCAGGCGCTGGCGCGGGAGATGGGTGACGACCTGCCGATCGCGTGGAAGCACCGCGACGAGCGCTACGGCGAGAAGCTCGCCACGCCCGACACGTCCGTGGGCGACCTGATCGGCGACGTCGACCCGATCAAGATCGCCGAGGGGCGCACGCTCGGTGACCCTGAAACGGTCCACTACGGCCTCGTCCCGCGCACCAACCGCGGTGTCTTCTCCGTCAACGAGCTGCCCGACCTGGCCGAGCGCATCCAGGTCTCGCTGCTCAACGTGCTGGAGGAGCGCGACATCCAGGTGCGCGGCTACAACCTGCGGCTGCCTCTCGACCTCCTGCTCATCGCCAGCGCCAACCCCGAGGACTACACCAACCGGGGCCGGATCATCACGCCGCTGAAAGACCGGTTCGGCGCGGAGATCCGCACCCACTACCCGCTGACCGTCGAGGACGAGCTGCGGCTCATCCGCCAGGAGTCCATGCCGGACATCGGGGCCGACATCCCCGAGCACCTGGTCGAGGTGATCGCCCGGTTCACCCGGCTGGTGCGCGAGTCGACGGCCGTCGACGCCCGTTCCGGCGTGTCGGCCCGCTTCTCGATCGCCGCCGCCGAGACCGCGGCGGCCTCGGCGGTGCGCCGGGCGGCCATCGCGGGCGAGGAGCAGGCCGTCGCGCGCGTGGTCGACCTCGCCTGCGTCGTCCACAGCCTGCGGGGCAAGGTGGAGTTCGAGGTCAGCGAGGAGGGCAGGGAGACCGAGATCCTGGCCCACCTGCTGCGCCGGGCCACGGCCGAGACGTTCAGGAACCGGCTGGGCGGCATGGACCTGTCGGCGGTGATCGACAAGTTCTCCGAGGGCAACCAGGTCGAGTCGGGCGAGCTCGTCCCGGCCGCCGAGCTGCTGCACCGCATGGGCCCGGTCACCGGCCTGGCCAAGGTCATGTCGCGGCTCGGCATGGGCGCGGGCGAGGAGTCGCCCGGTCACGCCGCCGCCGCCCTGGAGTTCGCACTCGAAGGGCTCTACCTCATGCGGCGCCTGTCGAAGGAGGACGTCGACGGAGTGAGCGTTTACCGCACGTGAAAACATATGGGCGGTCTCCCGCGTCAAAAGGGATGACTGATCACCGATCTCGGGGGAGACCGTCCATGCGTTCGTTCGTCTGCGCCGCGGCCGTCGCCGCGCTGGCCGTGAGCGGCTGTGCCGCGCCGGTCATGTCCGCGCCCACCACTCCGGCGGCCTCGGCCTCCGCCCAGGTCGTCTACGGCTACGCCTGGCCCGACGGCGAGGGCCGCCTGCGGGTCGTGCCCAAGTCGGAGACCTTCGAGAAGCACGAGGGCGGCTTCTCCGGCTACCGGCTGGCGCCGACCGCGGGGGCGAAGGAGCTGCGGCTGGACTACGGCTCGGCCACGTACGGGCGGGTCACGGTGGCGTGCGACCTGAAGGAGACCGAGGGGCAGGTCGCGCTCGACGACAGGGGCCTGGGGCGTACGGCGTGCAAGCCGTCCGACCTGGCCACCGAGCTGGAGCGCGGCCCGGTGGCGGTGCGCGCCGAGCACCGCGACGGGAAGGCCACCCGGATCAACGAGATCCTGGTCCCCGACTGGCCCGATCTGAAGACGGCGCAGGGCACGATCCAGCGGGTGGACGACAGGTCGGTGCTGTTCTCGTCCGGTGGCAAGCAGGTCAAGCTGGGCTACACGTACGCGACGGTCTTCTTCCGCACCACGGCGAAGTGCGGCGACGGCTGGCTCACCGGCCGGCCGGTGAACGCCGACCAGGACGGCCTCGGCAAGAAGCAGTGCTCCGCCGACGACCTCACCGAGGCGCTGTCGAAGCTGCGCCACCCGGTGCTGGTCAAGGTCGACTACACCCCGGAGGTCGACTCCCTGGAGCAGGTCTGGGAGGTCTTCGGGGACGCGTGAGCCGTTCCGGGGGCACATGGGAGCGTTTCTCGGGTTAGCGTGGTTTCGTGATGGCCTTCCGCTATGGAGAGTTCCACGACGGCCCCGACCCTCTGGCCCCTCCCTACGACGTACGCGCGGCGCTCGACGAGATGGGCGACGCCATCCTGTCGGGCTCGACGCCGGTCCACGCCCTGCGCGACCTGCTCAAGCGCGGCCTGCCCGGCGCGCAGGAGCGCCGTGGCCTCGACGACATGCTCAGGGAGGTCCGGCGGCGCCGGCGCGACCTGCGCGAGAGCGGGCGGCTCGACGGCACGCTGGAGCGCGCCAGGGCGCTGCTCGACAAGGCGATCGGTCAGGAACGCGCGGAGCTGTTCCCGGACCCGTCCGACGACGCGCGCCTGCGGGAGGCGGGGCTCGACGCGCTGCCGGACGACACCGCCAGCGCCATCCAGGAGCTGAGCACGTACGACTGGCGCTCGGCGGCGGCGCGCCAGACATTCGAGGAGCTGCGCGACCTGCTGCGCCGCGAGGTGCTCGACAGCCAGTTCAGGGGCCTGCGCGACGCTCTGGCCAACCCCGACCCCGAGGCCATGGAACGCGTCCGGCAGATGATGGCGGACCTGAACGACATGCTCGACAAGGACTCCCGGGGCGAACACACCCAAGAAGACTTCGACGCCTTCATGGGGAACTATGGTGACCTGTTCCCCGAGAAGCCGCGCAACCTCGACGAGCTCGTCGACATCCTGGCCCGCCGCGCCGCCGCCACGCAGCGCATGCTGGCCTCGATGACCCCGCGCCAGCGCGAGGAGCTGTCCGGCCTCATCAACCAGACCCTGGAGCAGGCGGGCCTGTCCGACGAGATGCGCCGCCTCGGCGAGGCCCTTTACGCCCGCCGTCCCGACCTGGCCTGGAACGCGCCCGAGCGCATGACCGGCGACGAGCCGCTGTCCATGGGCGACGCCGTGACGGCACTGGAGGAGCTGGCCGACCTCTCGCAGCTGGAGTCCGCCCTGCGCCAGGACTACCCGGGCGCACGGCTCGACGACATCGACGAGGCCGCCGTACGCCGT
Source organism: Nonomuraea aridisoli (assembly GCF_003236395.1). Taxonomy (GTDB): domain Bacteria; phylum Actinomycetota; class Actinomycetes; order Streptosporangiales; family Streptosporangiaceae; genus Nonomuraea; species Nonomuraea aridisoli. The sequence continues at coordinate 5,253 of NZ_POUD01000296.1, forward strand.
GCGCTCGGCCGTTCGGCCGTGGACGACCTGGAGGCGCTCAAGCGCATCGAACGCGAGCTGGAGGAGCAGGGTTACCTGCTGCGGCGCCGCGGCAAGCTGGAGCTCACCCCCAAGGCGGTGCGCCGCCTGGGCGAGACGGCGCTGCGCCGGGTGTTCTCCTCGCTCGACGCCGGCCGCCGCGGCGACCACGACCAGCACGACGCGGGCTCGGCCGGCGAGCTCACGGGCTCGTCGCGGCCGTGGCGCTTCGGCGACGAGCAGCCCATCGACGTGGTGCGCACACTCGTGAACGGCGTGCGCGGCGGCGGCGTCACCACCGGCGAACGCGTCGGCGTGCGGCTGTCGGTGGACGACTTCGAGGTGGCCGAGACCGAGCGCCGCAGCGCCGCGGCCGTCTGCCTGCTGGTGGACCTGTCGTACTCGATGGCGCTGCGCGGCACGTGGGCGGCGGCCAAGCAGACGGCGCTGGCCCTGCAGGCGCTGGTGGCCTCGAAGTTCCCGCAGGACGCCGTGCAGATCATCGGCTTCTCCAACTACGCCAGGGTGCTGCAGCCCGACGAGCTGGCGGGTCTCGACTGGGACATGGTGCAGGGCACCAACCTGCACCACGCGCTGCTGATCGCCGGCCGCCACCTCGACCGCCACCCCGACTTCGAGCCGGTGGTGCTGGTGGTGACCGACGGCGAGCCGACCGCTCACCTCATGCGCAACGGCCGCTCGGCGTTCGAGTGGCCGCCGTCGCGGGAGACGCTGGAGCTGACGCTGGCCGAGGTCGACAAGATGTCGCGGCGGCGGGCCACGATCAACGTCTTCATGCTGGCGGCCGACGAGCGGCTGAAGGAGTTCGTGGACGAGGTGGCCCGCAGGAACGGCGGCCGCGTCTTCTCCCCCAGCGCCGAACGCCTGGGCGAGTACGTCGTCAGCGACTTCCTGCGCCTGCGCCGCGCCCGCTGACGCTCGGCCTCGACGTGGTCCTCTCCCAGGAGCTCCAGCAGGTCGTCGAAGGTGACGCCGAAGTACCCGCCCGGCCCGTCGACCGCCTCGCCGAGCGCGCAGTAGAAGCCCTCGACGTCGGTGACGAACCGGCCGTCGAGGTGGTACGTCGCCCCGGGCGGCCGGTCAGGCCGGGGACCGTCGACACCCCCGCAGCTTCCCAGCGGTTCTTCGTGGCGGCCGCTCAGCCGGTACCCGTCGCATTCCGGCTCCTCCGCCGCCGACGCCCTGAGCTCGGCCACGAGCCGATTCTGTCGGTGGCGGCTGCCAGACTCGCCTGCCATGGAGGACATCAGGCTGCGTGACGTGGTGGAGGGCGACTTGGAGGTGTTCCTGGCGCAGGAGCACGATCCGGAGGCGGTGCGGCGGTCAAGGTTCCCGCCCCGGGAGCGGGAGGCGTTCATCGCTCACTGGAAGACCCGCGTGCTCGGCGACCCGACCGTGCTGGTGCAGGCCGTCATGGTGGGCGGCGAGCTCGCGGGCAACGTCGTGGCCTGGTGGGAGGGCGAGCGGCGGTTCATCGGCTACTGGCTCGGCAGGGAGTTCTGGGGCCGCGGGGTGGGCACACGGGCGCTGGAGCTCTTCCTGGGCAAGGAGGCCAACCGGCCGTTGCACGCCGATCCGCACGAGGGCAACACCGCGTCGGTGCGGCTGCTGGAGCGCCACGGGTTCCGCCGCGCGGGCGTCACCGACGACGGTCACGTCCTGCTGGTACTGGAGGATCAGGCGTCGACGAGGCGGGAGTAGAAGTCGAGGGCGACGTCGAAGCCGTCGCGGCAGTTGCGGTGGGAGCGGTAGCAGGGCCGCCAGGCCGAGCTCGCGCCGACGCCCGCCCGCGCGTCCTGCAGCGCCTGGGGCACCCGCTCGGGCCTGGGCAGCAGGCCGTGGCCGAGGTAGCGCACGCCCGTCAGCTCGGTGTGCTGCCCGGGGCCGCCGGAGACGAAGGTGCCGAGGCGCCAGCCGCTCTCCTCGTCCCACACCAGCGCGGTGCCGTCGGTGAGTTTCACCGTGGCGTCACGCGGGTCACAGGGCCCTTCCCACCAGTCCGCGACCTCCGACCCGAGCAGGCCGACGACCCGCCGCACGTAGCAGGTCGGCTGGTGCAGCCACTCATCGGTGTACGGCTCGACGTGTCTGATGGCCACGGACGGCACCCCCTTGCGCCCCGAAAACGGTCGCCCAAATAGTGTGGAAACTGCGACGGCACCCAACCATACCCGCGCCTGAACTCAGCCGGTCACAGAGCGTCTAGTCATTAAGGACGATATTTGCGGCTGTATCGGGGAAGCAGTAGTTCTCATGATTGCCACAGTTCTCCTCATCATGTTCATGCTCTTCGCGGTGGTGAGCACGGAGCTGTGCATGCGTAGCTCCGCGGAGAGCAAAGAGAGTGTCGAGTCTCCCAGGGAGATCGTCGGCGACTAGTCTCTAGCGGCATGGACCTGCTTCTCTGGCTGCACATCGGGTTCGCGATCTTCACGATCGGCCCGGTCACCGCCGCGACGATGGCCGCGCCGCGCGTCATCCGCAACAAGAACGTCCCCGCGCTGCAGTTCATCCAGCGGACGACCAGGATCTACAGCATCGGCGCCCTGGGGGTCTTCGTCTTCGGCCTGGTGCTCGGCATCGTGATGGGCGGCGGGATCCTCGGCGAGTGGTACATGACGGCCTCGATGACGTTGTTCATCGTGGCGGCCGTGCTGCTGGTCATCATCGACCGCGACCTGCGCGCCGCCCTGCGCGCCCTCACGAGTGAGAGCGCCGAGGACGACGCGCAGGTGCAGAACGGGCGGATCGCCGCGATCAGCGGACTGGTGTCGGTGATCTGGCTGGTGATCCTCTTCCTGATGGTGGTGCCGGGCTCCTAGCCCAGAGCGCGGGTGAGGTCGGCGAGCAGGTCGTCGACGGTCTCGATGCCGACCGACAGGCGCACCAGGTCGGCGGGCACCTCCAGCGGCGAGCCCGCGGCCGAGGCATGCGTCATGCGGCCGGGGTGCTCGATCAGCGACTCGACGCCGCCGAGCGACTCGCCCAGCGTGAACAGCTCGGCCCGGTTGCACACCTCCACGGCCTCCGCCTCGCCGCCCGCGACGCGGAACGACACCATGCCCCCGAACCTCTTCATCTGCTTGGCGGCCACCTCGTGGCCAGGGTGCTCGCCCAGCCCCGGGTAGAGCACCTCCGTCACGCGCGGGTGGGCGAGCAGCAGGTCGACGACGCGTTCGGCGTTGTCGCAGTGGCGGTCCATGCGGACGCCGAGGGTCTTCAGGCCGCGCAGCGTGAGCCAGGAGTCGAACGGCCCGGCCACCGCGCCCATCGCGTTCTGGTGGTAGGCGAGCTCCTCGCCGAGGCCGCTGCCGGCGGCCACCAGCGCGCCGCCGACCACGTCGGAGTGGCCGCCGACGTACTTCGTGGTCGAGTGGACGACCACGTCGGCGCCCAGCGCGATCGGCTGCTGGAGGTACGGCGAGGCGAAGGTGTTGTCGACGACCAGCAGCGAGCCGTTGTCGTGGGCGAGCTGCGCCAGAGCGGCGATGTCGGCGATGCCGAGCAGCGGGTTGGTGGGCGTCTCGACCCACACGACCTTGGTCTTCTGCGTCATGGCCGCGGCCACGGCGTCGAGGTCGTGCAGCGGCACGGGGTCGTAGTGCAGGCCCCAGGCCTCGTGCACCTTGGCGAACAGGCGGTACGTGCCGCCGTACGCGTCGTTGGGGATGATCACGTGGTCCTGCGGCCTGCACACCGTGCGCAGCAGGGTGTCCTCGGCGGCGAGCCCCGACGCGAACGCGAGCCCTCTCGCCCCGCCCTCCACGGCGGCCAGCGCGGCTTCGAGCGCGGTCCTGGTCGGGTTGGCCGAGCGGCTGTACTCATATCCGGAACGCAGGCCGCCCACGCCGTCCTGCTTGTAGGTGGACGTGGCGTAGATCGGCGGCACGACCGCGCCGGTCAGCGGGTCGGGCTCCTGACCTGCGTGGATGGCCAGGGTCTCAAAACCGTTGCTCATACACCACACGTTAGTGGAAGCCGGCCCGCGCCCCGGTCCCCACCGAGCCGCGGGCCGCTCCCCGGGCCGCCGTCCCCCGGCGGCCCCGCCCGGACCCGCGCGCCCTGCACATCGCGGGCCCGGGTCGTCAGGCGTCCGTACGGGAGAGCAGCACAGGGTCGGCCAGCGCCAGCAGCACTCCGACGACCAGCAACACGATTCCGATGGCCCACATGTCCCTCTCCTTCCGACCTCTCCAGCATCCGCGACGGCCTCGGGCCGCCGCCTCCCCTGAAGGGCGGGTTCGCGGCCGCCCCCTTCGGCCGAACGGTGGATACGAGCGGTACGACTCGCGGCCTAGGCTCGACACCGTGGCCGACTCCAAGCGCATCGTGTACTGGGTCCGGCGGCTGGGCGAGATCGCCATGCTCGGCTGCCTGGCCATGATGCTGCTGCTGGACGCCCTGCTCGGCGTGGTCGTCGGGACGCTGCAGTGGGTCGTGCCGGTGTGCGGGGCGGTCGGCATGGTCGCCGTCGTCCTGCGGCGCAGGTGGCGGCTGGGCGGGTTCGCCGTGATGCTGGCCCTGTCGTTCGCCACGTCGCTGCTGGTCGGCATCACCGGTTTCCGGGGGGTGCCGGGCGCGGCGGAGACGGGGGCGCTGCTCATCCTGCTCGTCGGCGTCCTGCGCAACGTGGAGCCGGTGCGCCGGGCGGTCGTCCTGACGTTCGTGGCGCTGGTCGTGCTGATGTCCGAGGCGGTCGCGCGCGACTACAACGGCTCCGGCCTGGCGTTCGCGTTCATGTTGTTCGTGGGCTGGTCGACGGCCGCCGGGATCGGCGGATACCTGCGCTTCCAGCAGGAGCGCCGGGTGGAGGCGGTGCACGCCGTGCGCAGGGCCGAGCGCCTCGAGATCGCCAGGGAGCTGCACGACCTGGTCGCCCACCACATCACCGGCATCGTGGTCCAGGCCCAGGCCGCGCGTACGGTCGCCGAGACGAAGCCGGAGGCGGTGTCGCCGGCGCTCGACGCGATCGCGACGGCCGGGTCGGAGGCGCTGACGTCGATGCGGCGCATGGTGACGGTGTTGCGCACGGAGGACGACGCGACCCGCACGCCGGGCGTCACCCTGGCCGACCTGCGCATGATGACCGACCGGTTCTCCGCCGACGGGCCGAAGGTGGCATTCGAGATCGGCCCCGGCCTCGACGACCGCACGCTGCAGCCGGAGGTCATGACGACCGTGCACCGGGTGTTGCAGGAGGCTTTGACGAACGTGCGCAAGCACGCGCCGCGCACCGCCTGGGTCGAGGCGTCCCTGCGCCGCCACGAGGGCGGTGTGGTGCTGCGGGTGCGGAACTTCGGCTCCGGCTCAGACCCGCGGCTGGCCGGGCTGGGCGGCGGGTTCGGGCTGGTCGGGATGGCCGAGCGGGTGGAGGCGCTGGGCGGCCGGCTGTACGCGGGGCCCTCTCCGGAGGGGGCCTGGGAGGTGTTCGCCGAGTTCCCGCTGTCCTGACGCGACGGCCCGCTCGAACGCCTCCTCGCCCAGCCGGTCCCGCAGCCGCGCGACGATCCGCTCGACGTCGTCCCGCTCACCGGCCGGCAACGGCACCCCCACCGCCTCCCTGATC
>NZ_POUD01000297.1 GCF_003236395.1 Nonomuraea aridisoli
GGGGGTGGCGGTGACGGGCCTGGTCACGGTGGCGGCCATGACCGCCTCCTTTCGTTGCGTGGTTCGCGGTCCTTGTCGCACTCCCAGCACACCGTCCCGGGCCTCGCCGGGGCAGTGCCGTACGGCCCCGGCGGGCAGGGACCTTCGTCACCGCACCCGTCCTCCAAGGACTCTGTCTTCCGCCGCCGCCCGTGGGTAGCTTCACCCTCATGACCAGGGAGGACACGCTCATGTCAGACACCGGCGACTTCGGACGACGCATCCGCCACCACCGCGATCGGCTCGGCCTCACCCGCGAGCAGGTGGCCGACCGCGCGGAGATGTCGGCCGGCTACATCCAGTACCTGGAGGACCATCCGGGGGTCCCCGACTCCGGCACGGTGCGCCGGCTGGCCGCCGTCCTGGAGACCACGGCGCGCGACCTGCTCGGCGGCGGCCGCGACCGCCCGCCCGGGCCGGGGCCGGCCATGGCCCAGCCGGTCCTGGAGACCCTCGACGCCGAGGAGAGCCTGCGGCTGATCGCGCCGGGTGGCGTCGGCCGGGTGGCGTTCAACGGCTCGCACGGGCCCACGGTGCTGCCCGTGAACTACAAGCTGCACGAGGGCGCGATCGTCTTCCGCACCGCGTACGGCGGCACCATCGACCAGGACCTGCGCACCGGCATGAAGGGCGTGGAGCTGCTGATCGGCTTCGAGGTGGACCGGCTCGACGAGGCCATGCGGCAGGGCTGGAGCGTGCTCGTCCAGGGGCCGGCCCAGCATGTGCCGCAGGAGGAGGCCGAACGGCTCGCCGACGCGCACGTGTCGCCGTGGGCGGGCGGCGAACGGGAGCTCTACATCCGCATCGTCCCGCAGCAGATCACCGGCCGCCGCATCCACAGCGGTTGAGGCCGGCGGCCTCGATCAGGCGCGAACCCCGGCGCCGGCCGGCGTGGAACGTTCCGCGGGGATGCGGCGGCCGGACAGTTGCTCGGCGGCGACCACGATGAAGTGGTCGCGCCGGCCCGGCGCCCAGGTCGTCAGCGGCAGGGCGGCCAGCCGGTCGATCTCGGCGGGATCGGTCACCTCGCGCGCCTTCCCCACCGCCGTGACGGACCAGCCGGTGCGCAGCTCGGTGTCGAACTCGTCGGCCTCGAACGCCACCACCGCGTGCCGGGTCGCCGCGGCCAGCTTCGACCCGGTCACGGTGCGGATGACGATGGTCTGGCCGTCGAGGTGGAAGTTCACCGGCTGGACGGCGGGCAGGGCGCGATCGGTGAACACGATGCGCCCGATCGGCGCTGCGGCCAGCAGGGCGAAGCACTCCTCACGGGAGAGCACCTGGAGTCCGGACGAATCGAGCTTCATGGCTCTCAGCGTCCCCGGCCGCACGCACGGGGCGGCAGAGGCGAACGTCCCATCTGCCGCGCCGATCGTCCCGCGACCTCGAGGCCCCGCAGCACACCAATCATGCTCCGACGCTATCCGTGCCTCGACCGGGGCCGGTAGGGACCAAAGTCCCGACCGGTCGGCCCTGACTCCTGTCGGCTCCGCGGTGGTGTGCTGGAGCCGTGGAGGTGGATGTCATGAACACCGCAGAGGCCGTCCGCGCGGCGCTGGAGGCCGCCGGCTGGGCGCCGTCCGTGCACAACAGCCAGCCGTGGGCGTTCGCCGTCGCCGGCGAGGAGATCAGTCTGCGCGCCGACACCGGCCGCGGGCTGCGCTTCGCCGACCCCGACGGCAGGCAGCTGCTGATCAGTTGCGGGGCGGCGCTGTTCAACCTCCGCACGGCGCTGCTCTGCGCGGGGTTCGACGCCGCTGTGCGCGTGCTGCCCGACCCGGACCGGCCCGCGCTGCTGGCCACCGTACGGGTGGGCGGCGGCGCGGTGGCCGACGAGCACACCCGGACGCTCCGCGCGGAGATCGAGCGCCGGCGTACGCATCGGGCCGGGTTCACCGACCTGCCCGTCCCCGATCGGCTGGTGGACGGGCTGGTCCGGGAGGCGGCGGAGGAGGGGGCCCGGCTGACTCCCGTACGGGCTCCGGGGGACGTGCGGATGGTGGCCGCGCTGACCGTGGCGGCGCAGCAGGCGCAGGTCAGGGACCGGCTGCTCGCCCTGGACGTCGTCCGCTGGGCCCGCCCGCCGGGCAGCGCCCGCGCCGACGGCGTGCCCGCCGACGCCTATCCCTCGGGTCCCGTCCGCGTCGCGGCGGGGTTCGCGCAGCGCGACTACGCCTGGCGGCACGACTGGGGCGCGCGGCAGCTGGGGCGCGGTCAGCACTCGCCTGGTGTCCTGGCCCTGATCACCACGCCCGGCGACGGCCCCGGGGCGTGGATCGCCGCCGGCCAGGCTCTGCAGCGGAGCCTGCTGCACGCCGCCGCGCACGGGGTGAGCGCCGCCTTCCACACCCAGCCGCTGGAGATGCACCACCTCAGGGAGTTCCTGCGCCAGGAGCTCTGCGAGGGGGCGTACCCGCAGATGATCATCCGGTTCGGGATCACGTTCGACGCCGGGGGCGCGGTCCGCCGCTCACTGCCGGAGGTCCTGGGGTGAGCACAGTCGGGACTTTCGGCCCTGCCGGGGCCCCGGCGCGGCGGGTCATCCTGGAGGCATGTCCGATCTTCGTCCGTGGGACGCCGCGACGAGCGGGAGCGGCGGGCCCTTCGCCGACGGCCCGGGCGTGCGCGTCGCGGCGCCCTCGATGGACGGCGCCCAGCCGTACCGTTTCCACCGGGTGGACGAGGCGACCCTGGAGCTGCACGCCGGCGTCGGCCCGCAGGGGCGCGGGCTCGGCATCAGCTGCGGGGCGGCGCTGTTCAACGTGCGGCTGGCGATCCGGATGACGGGTCACGAGCCGCGGGTCGTGCCCTTCCCGGACCCCGCCGAACGGCCCGGCCTGGTGGCCACCGTGGAGGCGACGCCCGGCCTGCCGCCGGGCCCGCAGGAGCGGCTGCTGCACCACCTGATCCCGCCGCGGCGCCGGTTGCCCGTACACGGCCCGCTGCCCGCCGACGTCCTGGCCGACCTGGTCGCCGCGGCCGACGAGGAGGGCGCCACGTTCGTCCCGGTGACGGGCCGGATGGCGCACCGCGTGCCGGCGTTGGCGGCCCTCGACCTGCCGGCGGACGACGACGGCGCGGGCTCGCACCTGGCCGCCCTGTTCACCCGGGGTGACGGCCCGCGGGACTGGCTGGTCGCCGGGCAGGCGCTGCAGCGGGTGCTGCTCACCGCCACCGCGCACGGCCTGGCCGCCGCGCCGTTCAGCCGCGCGGACCTGCGCCTCGGCCGGGAGGGACCGTTCGGGTACGTGCAGACGCTGCTCGCTCTCGGCGGCCCGTGACGCGCGGCGGGCCGCCACCGGTGCGGTGACGGCCCCTGGAGCGTGCGCGGTCAGTGCTGCTCGACGACCTGGAACTCCAGGACGTCGGTGAACCTGCGGCCGTAGGAGTCGGTCGCGGTGACCACGGCGCGGTGCTCACCCGCGGCGAGGTCGGCGGGCAGCTCGTAGCGCCACAGGTGCATCGAGCGGTCGGCGACGCTGCCGCCGTTGACGAGCTGCTGCGCGGCGGCGTGCGGGTCGGACCACTCGGCGCCGATCAGCTGGTCCTCACCGCGCATCTCCTGGGTGCGGGTGGCCCGCTGCGCCCGGCCGCGGTCGAGCTTGACCGTGACCGTGGAGCCGGTGGAGCCCATCCAGAAGTTCGTGGTGAGCCACGTGCGGCCGGTCAGGTCCTCGCGGTCCAGCACCAGCGGGTCGCCGAGCACCGGCTCCGGGCCTTGCTGGTCGTCGTTCCAGGCCTGCCGCGCGGCGTACCACTCGCGGTACGTCGGGCTGTTGAGGCCGAGCCGCGTCTGCACGTCGTCGTCCTGGCCGGTCACCGTGAACCGCTCCCGGAACGCGTTGCCCCGCACGTCGAGGGTCAGCACGCCCGGCATGCCGCCGTCGCGCCCGACCGCGACGGGGTAGCCCTCGTCGGTGATCGCGCCGGAGTACCAGTCGCCGGAGATCGCACCGGCGGTGATGTGCGGGAAGGGCAGCCCTTCGACGCCGAAGAGGTCCTTCCAGCCCTTGGCGAGGTCGCCGGTCTTCATGTTCTCGATGGAGTGGCTGTGACCGGAGACCGCCACGGCCTTGCGGCCCTCCAGCAGCTCGTGCACCTTGCGGACCTGGTCCACCTGGTGGATGGGGCTGCCCTCGTCGGCCCAGTTGAGCAGGGAGATGTGGCTGGCGAGCACGACGAGCTTGTCGCGGCCGACCTTGGCGAGGTCGCGCTCCAGCCAGGTGAGCTGGTCGTCGCTGATCCGGCCGTTGTACGCCGGCCGGGTCGACGGGTTGTCGCACTGCGGCCGCAGGCCGTCGGCGTTGTCCACCTCGGGGGTGCACGGGTAGCGGACCGTGTTCAGCGCGATGACGTGCACGTCGCCCACGTCGTAGGAGTAGTACGCGGGGGCGAGCTGCGCGCGGAAGGTGTCGAAGGAGTGCTCGGCGGTCTCGGCGTCGAAGTCGAGGTCGTGGTTGCCGGGCAGGAACCGGGCGGGCCCGTTGGTGAGCTTGGTCAGCTCCCTGACGTCGGGGTAGAGCGACAGGTCGTCGCCTACGACGTCACCGATGAACAGGGTGCCGCAGCCCTGGTAGTCGTCGCGCCGCGACAGGTCGTCGATCGCGCCCTTGCGGGCGTAGCCGACCTCTTCCTTGTCGTACGGCTGCAGGTCGCCCGCGATCACGCAGTGCTGCTCGCGCGACTCGGTGACCCTGCTCTCGGCGAGGGGGAAGTTCACCGCGTCCGGGAGCGGCCCGGTGGGGGCGATGCCGCCGTAACGCAGCTCCGGCGAGCCTTCGGGCAGGTGGTTGTAGTGGAACTGGGCGATGTTGTAGTCGTCCACCGGCACCTGGTAGCCGGCCGGCTGGGTGATGAACACCGTCATGTTGTCGTAGGCCGGGAGCCGGTAGCGTCCGCGGGCGTCGGTGGTCACGACGTCGCGGCCGTTCGACACCACGACGCCGCGTAAGCCGCGCTCGTGGCGGTCGTGGACGCTGTCGCGGTCACGGTCGACGAAGACGGTGCCGGTCAGGACGGAGGGGTCGGCCGGGCCGTCCGGGGTGCGGACGACCTCGACCTGGCCGCGGTAGGCGGAGTCGTTCCAGCCGCCCGGCCGCGTGGCGGCGGCGGCGCCGGACGCGGGGACGACCGCGGCGAGCGAACCGGCGACGAGAGTGGTGAGGGCCAGGGCGACGTGGAGCTTGGTGCGTTCTCGGGACGAGGACATCAAATGCTCTCCGTGAGTCGTTCGGATGTCTGCCGTCTTGGCACAGCGAAAACGATCTTTACCGAGAGATCTGAACAGCGGGCTTTACTCCGGGCGAACAGTCGCAGTATGACCGGCGGCCCACAGGTGACCCCGGAAGCGACGCGCGTCATACCGAGACGGTCTGAGGGTGCGGCCTTTCACCGCGCGGTGATCGGGAGTATGAACGAAGCAGCAGCCGCCTGATCGTGTCTCCCGGGAGGTGACGGCAGATGCGCCGTCGGAGCCTGGTCCTGTCCGTGCTGGCGACGCTCGCCCTGCTCCTGGGGCCCGCCCAGGCGAACGCCGGCCCGGTGCGAGGCGACCGGCCGCTGCCCGGCTACACGGTCGACAACCCGCCGCTGGAGCCGGCGCTCGTCGACGGGCGGCCGAGCCGGGTGCTGCAGGGGGTGCACGAGCACGCCGCGTACGTCATCGAGGTGCCGCCGCGCTGGAACGGCGACCTGCTGATGTGGGCGCACGGGTTCCGCGGCGCCACCCGGGTGCTCACCGTGGACCCACCCGGGTACGGGCTGCGCCAGAGGCTGCTCGACCAGGGCTACGCGTGGGCGGCGTCGTCCTACTACGCGAACGACTACGACGTGCGGGCCGGCGTGCTGAGCACCCGCGACCTCGCCGACCACTTCGGCAAGGTGGTGGGCAAACCACGGCGCACGTACCTGGCGGGGGTGTCGATGGGCGGGCACGTCGCGGTCCGCTCGATCGAGCAGTACCCCGGCCGGTACGACGCCGCCCTGCCGATGTGCGGGGTGCTCGGCGACCACGAGTTGTTCGACTTCTTCCTCGACTTCCACCTCGCCGCCCAGGACCTGGCCGACGTGCCCGCCTACCCGTTCCCGGCCGACTACGCGACCGGCGCGGTGCCGCTGATCCAGCAGCGGCTCGGGCTGACCGGCACGGGCACGGGCAACGAGCTCGGCGCGCAGTTCCGTGACATCGTCGTCAACCTGAGCGGCGGCGATCGGCCGGGGGCGCAGGCGGCGTTCGCGTACTGGAAGGACTACCTGTTCGGGCTCGCCGGGCCGGACGGCGGCGGCACGCTGGCGCAGCAGCCGGGCAGGGTGGCGACGAACGCCGACACGGACTACGAGCCCGACTCCCCCGTCGACGTCGACGCGAGCGTGCGCCGGGTGCCGCCGGCGGATCCGGTGGCGCGCAGGACGCAGCGGCTGACCGAGGTGCCCGCCGTCACCGGCCGGATCGGCGTGCCGGTGTTGTCGCTGCACAACCTGGGCGACGCCTTCGTGCCGTTCTCCATGGAGCAGTACTACCGCGCGGACGTGGCCCGGCACGGGCGTGGCGACCTGCTGGTGCAGCGGGCGATCCGCACGGTCGGCCACTGCGAGTTCAGCGACGCCGAGGTCGCCCGCGCCTGGGACGACCTGGTGCGGTGGGAGCGCGGCGGCCGGCGGCCGGCCGGTGACGACGTGCGCGATCCCGCCACGGTGGCGGACCCGCGCTACGGGTGCCGGTTCACCGACCGGAGCGCCTATCCCGCGGGCACCCGCGGGATGTTCGCCGCCTGCCCGTAGGTCACAGGCGGAACAAACCGGCGCAGGCGGAGGCGGCGGCGTCGGGGTCGCCCACCACGACGGCCCGCGCGAGCAGCGTCAAGCGGTCGGCCGCGACCTGCGTCTCGTCGAAGGGCGCGGCCTCGGCGAGCACGTCGTCGAGCTCGGCCAGCAGGCCCGGCCCGGTCAGCCGGCGTACGCAGGGCCAGGTGTCGCGGAAGCGGACCGGGGAGCCGTCCGCGTCGAGCAGGGCGAGCCGCAGGCTGCGGTCGGGGTGGGCGGCCGCGCTGCGGGCGAGCCCCGCCATGACGGCCTCGCGGGCACGGGCGAGCTCGGCGGGATCGCGCTCGGCCCATAACGCGGCGAGGTCCGGCTTCTCCTCCTCCAGCGTCGGGGCGAGCACCACGGCGCCGTTGCCGTGCTGCACCTCGACCTTGCCCTGGACCTCCAGCGCCACGAGGGCGCGGCTGAGCGACGCGCGGCTGACGCCGAGCTCGGCGGCCAGGAGACGTTCGGGGGGCAGGCGGTCGCCGGGGGACAGCCCCTGAGCCTCGATGAAGCGGGCGATGTGGTCGGCCAGCTGCACGTACAGGCGTGGCCGTTCCAGTCGCTCAGGAACCGCGGAGGCCCGCGGGCGCTTCTTGGTCACGGCGCACAGTCTATTGACATTCACTACAAGTGGAGCAGAGGCTAGGCCAATCCGGAAATATGCGTGTAACCGGGCATCGCTTACCCCCCTAGGAGCTGCCATGTCAGCGGAAGTCATCGCGCTGATCGTGCTCGTGCTGGTGTTCCTGATAGCAACCATCCGTTCCATCAACATGGGCGCGCTCGCGCTCGTGGCCGCCTTCGTCGTGGGCACCACCGTGTTCGGTGCGACGGTCGACGACGTGCTCGGCGGTTTCCCCGCCAACCTGTTCGTCATCCTGGTCGGCGTCACGTACCTGTTCGCGCTGGCCAAGACCAACGGCACCGTGGACTGGATCGTGCACCGGGCCGTGGTCGCGGTACGCGGCCGGGTCGCCCTGATGCCGTGGGTGATGTTCGCGGTCTGCGCGGCGATCACCGCGATCGGCGCGGCCAGCCCCGCCGCGGTCGCCATCGTGGCGCCGGTGGCGATGGGCTTCGCGGCCCGCTACCGGATCAACCCCGTGATGATGGGCATGATGGTCGTGCAAGGGGCGACGGGGGGCAGCTTCTCCCCGATCGGCATCTTCGGGGCGATCACCAACGGCGTCGTCGACCAGAGCGACCTCGCGGGCAACCCGGCCGTGCTGTTCGGCGGCGCGCTCGGCGCCTGCGCCCTCATCAGCCTGATCGGCTTCGTCTCCCTGGGCGGCCGGGAGCTGCTGCGGCGCGACCGCGAGTCCGCCAGGGGCGCGGTCGCGAGCCTGGCGACCGCACCCGCCGCACCCGGCGGGCCCGCCGGGACCGCCGGCTCCGGTGGCGGCTCCGGCGACGCCGGGACCGGCGGCCTGCTGGACGACACCGCGCTCCACCTCGACGCGCAGCGCTCGCTCACGCTGGTCGGCCTGCTCGTGCTGGCGATCGGCGCGCTCGTCTTCGACCTCGACATCGGCTTCCTCGCCCTCGCCGTGGCGGTCGTCCTGACGCTGATCTTCCCCTCCGCCGCCCGCGGCGCGGTCGACAAGATCAGCTGGGGTACGGTCCTGCTGGTCGGCGGCATCGTCACCTACGTGACCCTGCTGCAGGACCAGGGCACGGTGAAGTGGCTCGGCGACGGCGTGGCCCAGGTCGGCGCGCCGCTGCTGGCCGCGCTGCTGATCTGCCTGATCGGCGCGGTGGTGTCCGCCTTCGCCTCGACGACCGGCATCCTGGGCGCGCTCATCCCGCTCGCGGTGCCGTTCCTGCAGACGGGGCAGGTCAGCGCGGTCGGCCTCATCACGGCGCTGGCGATCGCCTCGTCGGTGGTCGACTGCAGCCCGTTCTCCACCAACGGCGCGCTGATCGTGGCCAACTCCGAGGTGGCGATCCGCGACGACGTGTTCAAGCGACTGATGACCTGGGGCATGACGATCATGGTCGCCGCGCCCGTCCTGTGCTGGCTCGTGCTGGTCGTGCCGGGCGGTGTGTCGTGAGCGGCCCGCTGGCCGGTTACGTCGTCGTCGACCTGACCAGGGCGCTGGCCGGGCCGCACGCCGGGATGATGCTCGGCGACCTGGGCGCCCGGGTCGTCAAGGTGGAGCAGCCCGGCAAGGGCGACGACACCCGCGGGTGGGGGCCGCCGTTCGCCGGGGAGGAGTCGACGTACTTCCTGTCGTGCAACCGCAACAAGCAGTCCATCGCCCTGGACCTGAAGGACGACGACGGCCGTGCGACGTTCGAGGCCCTGATCGGCAAGGCGGACGTGCTGCTGGAGAACTTCCGCGCGGGCGTGCTCGACCGGCTCGGGTACACGACGGCCCGGCTGATGGAGCTCAACCCCCGGCTGGTGGTGTTGTCCATCACGGGGTTCGGGCACGACGGGCCGGAGGGCGGCCGGGCCGGATACGACCAGATCGCCCAGGGCGAGGCCGGGCTGATGTCGCTGACCGGGTCGGGGCCGGACGACCCGCAGCGGGTCGGGGTGCCGATCGGCGACCTGCTGGCCGGCATGTACGGCGCGTTCGGCGTGGTGTCGGCGCTGCTGGAACGCGAGCGCACCGGCCGCGGGCAGGTCGTCCGCACCTCGTTGCTGGCCTCCATCGTCGGGGTGCACGCCTTCCAGGGCACCCGCTGGACGGTGGCCGGCGAGGTCGGCCGGGCGCAGGGCAACCACCACCCGTCCATCGCGCCGTACGGGCTGTTCCGCTGCAAGGACGGCCGCGTGCAGATCGCGGTCGGCAGCGAGAGCCTGTGGCAGCGGTTCTGCGCCGGGTTCGGGCTGGACCCGCAGGAGCCGGGTCTCGCGGCGAACGCCGACCGGGTGGCGGCCGGCCCCCGGCTGGTGGAGCGGATCGAGGCCGTCTTCGCCGGTTTCGGCGCCGAGGAGCTGCTGGAGCGACTGGCCGGCCTCGGTGTGCCCGCCGGGCGGGTACGAAACCTCCAGGAGGTGTACGCCTGGCCGCAGGCCCGTGCGCAGGGACTGCTCATCGACGTCGAGCACGAGAGCCTCGGCCGGATCACGCTGCCCGGGCCGCCGCTGCGGTTCTTCGACGCGGCCGGGCCGGACGGCGAGGTGGAGACCACCCGCGGCGACCACGCGGCGCCTCCCGTGCTGAACGCCGACGAAGAGGAGATCCGCACGTGGCTGGCAGGCTGAGCGCACGCGACCTGATCGAACTCGTGCTGGACGACGGCTCGTACCGCGGCTGGGACGAGCCGCTCGGCCCGGCGAGCGACCCCGACGTGGCCGCCGCCCGCCAGCGCACCGGCCTGGACGAGGCGGTGATCACCGGGGAGGGGCTGCTGCGCGGCCGCCGGGTCGCCGTCGTCGCGTGCGAGTTCGGCTTCCTGGCCGGCTCCATCGGGGTGGACGCCGCCGAACGCCTGGTGACCGCCGTGGAACGCGCGACCGCGGAGCGCCTGCCGCTGCTCGCCGCGCCCGCCTCGGGCGGGACCAGGATGCAGGAGGGCACCGTGGCGTTCCTGCAGATGGTGAAGATCACGGCGGCGGTGGCCCGGCACAAGGCCGCCGGGCTGCCGTACCTGGTCTATCTGCGCCACCCGACCTTCGGCGGCGTGCTGGCCTCGTGGGCCTCGCTCGGCCAGCTGACGGCCGCGGAGCCGCGCGCGATGATCGGCTTTCTCGGCCCGCGCGTCTACGAGGCCCTGTACGGCCGGCCGTTCCCCGAGGGCGTGCAGGTCGCCGAGACGCTGCGGCGCCAGGGGCTGATCGACGGAGTGCTGCCGCCGGAGGACCTGGCCGAGGTACATGACGGCGACCCGGTCGCTGATGTGGCGCACCACCGACAGGTCGTGGGCGATCACCACGTAGGTCAGGTCCAGCTCTTTCTGCAGGTCTTCGAGCAGGTTGACGACCTGGGCCTGG
>NZ_POUD01000298.1 GCF_003236395.1 Nonomuraea aridisoli
GGTGAAGGTGACGCGGCGGGAGGTCGCGGGCGGGACGGTCAGGTGGACGTCCAGGGCGTCGACGTCGAAGGCGCGCGGGGAGAGCACGTCGTCGTTCCCCGCCCGCCCCCGTGCCGCGCCAGACGGGGAACGCGGCCACTGGCGGATCTCAGCATCGCCGTCCACCGGCACCAGGTGGTGGCGTGCGCCGAGGCCGGTCCTGCCGGCGAGCGGCGCAAGCCCGCACGCCGCGCTGGGGCGGTGGATCGGCCTGTTCGTCGGCTTCCTGGTCATCAAGCACGCCGCGACGCCGGCTTCCAGACGCCGCACGCCTACGTCCTCTACTGGCTCGTGCCGGTTGCCGGACGCCGGCGAGATCCGGCCCGACCGCGTAGGCGTCAACGTCGGGCCGGCGAGATCCGGCCCGACGTTGACGCCTACGCGGTCGGGCGCGGCGTCGGCAACCCGTGCATCGGCGCCGAGAGCGACGCGCCCGGTCTGGTCGCGCTGCTCATCGCCGGGCCGCGCCGTCCTCACCGGAGGCATTCTCACGGGAGGCGCGGCAGCCGCCGGCCTCGGCGCCGGAGACCTGCCAGTCCGCGCCGGGGAACGGGCTCATAAAGGAGGTGAGCAGGTCCACCGCGTAGTCGGGCGCCTGACCGCCGAGGTCCAGCAGGGAGACCATCTGGAGGCCGTCGGCGCCGCGCAGCGTCAGGACGCCGCGGGAGGCGCGGGCGGCGAAGCCCGGTTTGGCCGCGACCGTGACGCAGGCCAGGCCGACCCCGGCCGCCCTGATCTCCTGCCGCGCCCCGATCCGCCGCATCCGCTGGTCGTAGCGGCGCAGGTCGAGCGAGGCGGACGGGCCGATGCGGACCGCTTCGCGGAAGACGTCCCGGCCGATCTCGCGGCTCAGCCGGACGTCGAGGCGGATGTCCGGCCGCAGGTCGACGCCGTTCGCGGCGATCCTGAGGCTGCCGTAGCCGCCCTCGAAGCCGGGGGTGACGTACCCGAGGGCCGGGGGCGCCTTCAGGCCGAACGGGATCCGGCCGGGCCGCACCCGCAGCCACGACACGCGCCGCGCCTCCAGGGACACGTCCCGTACGACGCTCCTGGCCAGCGCGAACGACCCGCCGACGTGGTAGGTGAGGAACCCGCCCGTGTACGGGACCTCCTTGTGCACCGCGACCCGCTGCGGCGCGACCGGGTCCACCCTGAGCCCGGCGTGCAGCGTGACGCGCCCGGTGGGCGCGGGCCGGGAGACCAGCGCGAGCGACTGGTCCCGGTTGAGGCGGATCGTCGTGTCGGCGGCCAGGTCCTCGACCGCGAGCGACACGTCACCGAGCCGGCCCGACGGGTCCACCAGGCGGCCCTCCACCCCGAGGCTCCCGTCGAGCGTGCCCGCCCCTCCCTCGGCCTTGTACGTCAGCGCCGGCACGCCGAGCCCGGCGGCCGAGGCGTCGGCGTCCACCCCGAACGCGGCGGGCACGTCGGCGAAGCGCAACGCCCCGGTGCCCCTGCCCGGCACGGTGACCTCGGCGGTGAGCTCCCGCACGGCCGCCGAGTTGCGGACCCGGACGCGGGTGCGGGCGCCGTACGCGCCGTCGACCGCCACGGCGGCGGGCACCGGGTCGATCGCGACGTGGCCGCGCACCCCGCCCGCCTCCGCCCGCACGTCCAGCGCGCCGAGCGTGGCGGCGGGCTCGATCCGGTACGCCGCCCGCACGGCGTTCCCGCCCGCGCCGAACGGCCCGAGCGACATGCGGGTGATCGTGGACGGCAGCCCGGTCAGCGTGGCCCTGGCCTTGACCGGCACGGGCGACAGGACGCCGCTGTCCAGGTAGACGCCGAGGCTGCGGTGCCTGGGCCGGAAACCCGCGAAGGAGAACGTGCCGGCCGCCGGGTCCACCGACACCTGCTCGGGCAGGCCGCGTACGTCCAGGTGGGCCTGCAGGCCGAAGCAGCCGCGCCCGGGCAGGCAGAACGCGCCCGGCGCGCAGCCCGGCGACCCTTCGCGGCAACCACCGTCCACCAGCGACACGCCGTCCTGGACGGCGGGGGCGGCGCGCATGCGGGCGAGTGCCGCGCTCTTGCCCAGCCAGACGCGGGCGCGCACATCCAGGCGCGAACCCGAGTACGTCAGCCGCCCGCCCTGCGACGAGACCGCCAGCCTGCCGGGCAGGGGCCCGAGCGTGCCGGTCAGCCCGAAGCGGTCGTCGCCCCTGGCGACGTCGGCGTCCACGGCGAGCGTCTGGCGGGCGGCGCGGAAGGCCGCGGCGAACCCCTCGGCCGACGGGCCGAACTCGACGTGGGACAGGCCCTTGACCAGCACGCTGGCGTCCAGGTCGCCGCTCGCCCGGTCGTGGTGGGCCGCCAGGTGCGGCCCGGCCGGGGCGGTGGCGCCGTCGTGGTTGGTGAACGCCAGCGCCGCCGACCCGACCGGGCCGGACAGGCCGCGGAACCGGTACGAGGCGGGGCTCCAGGAGGCGTCGAACCGGGCGGGCACGCCGCGGACCTCGGCGGCGGCGCGGACGTACCGGCCGCCGATGGTGCCTCTGGCGAGGGCCGAGACCGCGGTGACGGGGGCGTCGGCGGTCCAGGTGAGCGTGCCGGGCGCGGCGACGAGTTCGGCGTCGCCGCGCAGGCCGTCGATGCGGGCGCGGACGTCCTCGCCGGAGGCTTCGGGCTTTTTATCCGCATAAATCCGTATCTGCCGGAGCTCGGCGGCGGTCGTCACCTTGACGGACGAGCGCTCGCCCAGCTCCCATGAGGCCGTCACGTCGCCCCGCACGCCGAGCGCGGTGCCGTCGATCACCGGCCCGGACCCGAGGTCGGCGTACGCGGCCCGCACCCGGTCGATCGCGCCCGACGCCCGGTAGGCGGCCGTGCCCTCGGCCGGGTCGAGGGTGACGTCCACGGTGGCGGGCGTGTCGGAGAGCTCCACGCGGGCCAGGCGGGTGCGGTCGACGCTGGCGGCGCCCACGAACGACCGGCCGGCGGAGGCCAGGTCGAGGTGGGCGTGCGGCTTGGACCCGTACGCGACGTCGAAACCGGACACGTCGGTCAGCAGCGCCGAGACGCCCAGCGCGGCGCCGTCCTTGATCATGGTGACGTGGGCGCCGCCTGGCGTGGACAGGGCGCCGCCACGGCGCTGCAGCACGACGGCGAACCTGCCGACCGGCGAACTGGCCGTGTGCGTGACGCGGTGCGCGGCCGTGTCGTTGGCCAGCCGCAGCCGGGCGGGCAGCTCGCTCAGCTCGGCCTTCAGCACGGTCCCGCCCCCGTCGGAGTACGTCAGGCGGGCGGCGCCGGCCCGCGCGGCGGCGTCCACGGTGAGGGTCTGCCCGGCGTCCGTGGTGGCGTAGCGGGCGTTGAACGACCGGGGGACGCGCTGGAGCTCGACGTCGGTCACCCTGGTCAGGCGGCCGGCGCGGTAGGTGAAGTCGTGCACGTGCGCGTCGCCGGCCGGGGCGGATCCGGTGTAGGCGATCCGGCCTCCCGACAGCCGGACCTCGGCTCGGGCCGGCATCCGGTCGAGCACGGCGTGGGTGAAGCGGCGGCCCGTCACGGCGAGCGCCTCCAGCCGGGCGGGCGCGGAGGCGGTGGCGTCCAGGGCGAGGGGGTCGAGGGCGGCGTTCACGGTGAGCCGGGCGGTGGCGGGCGACTGGCGCAGGCTCACGGCGCTGCGCCCGGTCAGGCCGGCCACCACGGCCGCGGACGCGCCCGGCTCGGTGCGCTCCACGTCGGCCGTGACGTGCCCGCCGGCCACGGTGAACGTCCCCCGGTCGGCCGCCGACAGGGACGAACCGCGGCGCAGGCCGTCGAAGCCGACGGAGATCCGGCCGTCGTACTCGGCCCAGACCAGCGCCCTGAGATCCGCACGCCCCAGCCGCCGCACGGAGAACCGCACACCGACCTCCTTGCCGGCGCGGGCGGCGGGCACCAGGGTGGCGGCCAGGTCGGGCCGGTCGTCGGCGGTCACGTCCGCCGCCGCCGGCACGCCGACGGGCCGCCGCGCCGAACACGACACCGGGACGTCGGCGCTCTCGACGCACAACCGGTACATCAACCCGGACGCGCCCGCACTCTCTCCGGCCCCTTCGCCGGCGCGCTCACCGAGACGGTCGAGTGCCTCGGCGATCGGCGCCAGGGGCTTCACCAGGGTCAGCAGCCGGGCGCCTGCGGTGTCCGGGAGCACACCGTGCACGTCGGGAGCCCGCCCGCCGACCCCCTGCTTCTCCTGGACGGCGGCGGCACGCGCGCCGACCTCACGGGCGAGCGCGGGCCCGGCGGGCGTGGTGACCTCGGGCGCCTGCGGTCCCGCCGCGTCGTCGCCGGTGGAGTCACCGGTGAAGTCGTCGCCGGAACGGAGGGCGAGCGACGGCCGCTCCGGGACGGTCACGACGGCGCCGGACGGCTCCTCGATCGCCGGCACCGGCTTCACGGCCACCCGCCCCCGTCCAGGCTCCGGCGTTCCCGCCTGCGCCCGTCCGGGCTTCGTCGTTCCGGCCTGCGCCGGTGTGGCCGCCCGCGCGCGTCCGGGCTCGAATGTGCCCGCCTGGACGGGCGTGGACGCCCGCCCCTGGGCGGTTTCGCCCGCCTCGGCACGCGTGGCGGACGGCGGAGCCACGAGGAGCGAGCCCGCGATCAACGTGGCGGTGAGCACGCGCAGCGAGGCGTGCGGCATGAAGCGTTCTCCCCTGGACCAATCATCCCGTCAGAAACATAAGTCACGAGATGACCACATTCCCTCACGGGGAGTCAAACCCCTCCGAACATGGGACTCCAGTTTTATCGGTTGTACGGCCCCGACGGCGGCCACAGCCCGCCACGTGCACACGCCAGAGTGCCGAACGTCCTGCGTCAGACGAGCAGACGGGATCCACGTGGATCTTGCAGTTGTCGCCGCTCCCCCGCGGGCACCCCGTCCCCGGGCGCCGCCGACTTGTACACCGCCGTCTGTCGATTCCCGTAAGCGCGTCTTTGCGGGAGGGCCGCTCTGGTGCAAGGTGGAGGTGACCCTCCGAAGCCCTGAGAGGAACCCACCATGCAGGCGAACGTCGGTGACAAGCTGGTCGTCCACGGTCACGTCGTCGGCCAGGGGAACAAGAAGGCGGAGATCATCGAGATCCGGGGCGCCGACGGGGCTCCCCCGTACCTGGTGCGTTACGACGACGGCCACGAGCACCTCGTCTTCCCCGGGCCCGACGCGGTGATCGAACCGGCCCCGCGGTAGTCACTCCCCCAGCGACCGCAGGGCCTCGGCGGCGGTGTCGCCGGAGCCGGTCGCGACGACCTCGCCGTCCCGGTCGCGGGCGATCGCGGTGATCCCGCCGAGCGGTCCGCCGGCCAGCGTGATGGTACGGCCCTCCGCCAGCAGCTCCTCTGCGGCCGGGCGGCGGCGGGTGGCCGGGCGGCCGAGCAGCCGCCGGGCGCTGATCAGGGCGGCGACCGGGCTGCGGTGGCGGGTCAGCAGCACGGGGCCCTCGTCGTAGGGCTGGGCGGCCTGGCGGACGAGGTCGCCGAGCTTGGCCCGGGCCGTCGACAACGACAACACCGGCAGGCCGCTGAGCACCCCGGACACCTGCGACAGCGGCACCAGCGCGGCCCACTCCCAGCGCTCGCGGGTGATCAGCGTCGTGGTGCCGTCCCTGGCGGCGCGGACGAGGCTGCCCCACCGGGCGCGCGCGTCCTCCACCCCGACCGGCGGGCCGTACCGGGCCTCCAGTTCGTCGAACGACGGCCGTTCCATGTCGATCATGACGAAAACCGTAAGGCGCCTTACAGTAAATTCGCAAGCCGCCTTACACATTCGCTCCCGGCGAGAGACCGGAAAACCACTCGAAACCCGATCGTTCGCGCCGATACCGTACGTCGGTGCGCGTATATCTGGAGATCGAGCGGCTGGTGCTGCGCCGCTTCACCCCGTCCGACGAGGATCACCTGTACGACCTGCACAACGACCCCGAGGTCATGCGCTTCCTCAACGGCGGCAAGCCGACGCCGCGCGAGGTGATCGTGGAGCGGACCCTGCCCCGGTTCATCGGGGGCGGCTTCTTCGCGGCCGAGGAGAGGACGACGGGCGGCTTCCTCGGCTGGTTCCACCTGCGCCCGGCCGACGGCGGCCCCGCCGACGAGCCCGAGCTCGGCTACCGGCTGCACAAGTCCGCCTGGGGCAAGGGTTACGCGACGGAGGGCTCGCGGGCGCTGATCGACAAGGCGTTCACGGAGCTGGACGCGCGGCGCGTGTTCGCCCAGACGATGGCGGTCAACCTCGGCTCGCGCCGCGTCATGGAGAAGTGCGGCCTGACACTGGTGCGCACGTTCCGTTTCGACTGGCCCGAGCCCATCGCCGGGTCGGAGCACGGCGAGGTCGAATACGAGATCACCCGAGCCGCCTGGGAGGCCGGCCGCTGACGCGTCAGCGACGCCCCGGCGCGGTCCGCTCGGCCTCCGCCAGCCTGCGCAGTTCGCGCATGGCCGACTCGGAGGCGGCGTCCGAGGCCGGCATGAAGACCTGCAGCACCTGGTCCGGGTCGTCGGGGCTCGCCACCGCCTCGGCATGGAAGCGGATGCGGCCCACGACCGGATGCTCCACCGTCTTCCACTCGCGGACCATGCGCGCCGCGACATGGCATTCGTCCCAGATCTGGGTGAAGTCCGGGCTCTCGCCGAGCTCTTGGAGGAGGCCGGACGTACGCGGGTCGTCGGGATGCCGGCCGGCGTGCAGGCGCAGCATGCCGACCGCGCCCGTCACCGCCTCCTCCCAGTTCAGGCAGATCTCGCGCGCCTGGCGGCTGGTCAGCATCCACCGGGCCGCGTTGCGCTCGCCCGCCGGCAGCGCGTAGCACTCGGGAAAGAGCAGGCGCACGGTCGGGGTCGCGGCGATGATGTCGGTCCGCCGGCCGAAGAGGATCGCGGGCAGGCCGTCGAGTGACTTCATCAGGCGGAGCATGCCGAGCGGCGCCCGCTGATCGGGGAGCCGTCTCGGCAGGGAGCCGTTGCGGGCCAGGTCGCGCAGGTGCTGCCTGGCCGGCTCGTCCAGCCGCAGCGCCTTCGCCAGCGACTCCAGGACCCCGTCGGAGCTTTCGCCGGCCGACTGGGCTGAGCGCGTGGCTGCGCGACTCCGCCGGCCAGTCGCCGGAGCAGACGCCCGAGGCGCTGGTGAGGCTCGCGTACGACGAGCACGACGGCTTCGGCAGGGCCTCTCGAACGCCACCGTCGAGCGCCTGTCGTCCCTGGCCGCCGTCATGGCGTAGCGCTCACCGCCGATCCGGACACGGCGTGAGGTTCGGGGTCGGAAGACCTGGTGCACTGGTCTGACCAGTCGCTAGGGTGCCTGTCATGGGATATGACGCGCTGTTCCGCCTGGACGGGCGGCGAGCCGTGGTGATCGGGTCGGGAAGCGGGATCGGCAGGGAGGCGGCGCTGGCGCTGGCCGCGCACGGGGCCTCCGTGGTGTGCGCCGACCGCGACCTCGACGCCGCGAAGGAGACCGCCGCCGGCTGCGGCGGCGACGCCCGGCTGGTGGACGTGCTGGACGCGGAGGCCGTACGCGACCTCGCCGCGCAGGTGCCCGCCGACGTGCTCGTGTTCACCGCGGCCACGAACGTGCGCAAGCGGCTGCTCGACTACTCCGGCGAGGAGTTCGACCGGGTGGTGAGCCTGAACCTGCGGGCGTCGTTCGACGTGGTGCGCGCCTTCGGGGCCGGGATGGTCGAGCGCGGGCGCGGGTCGATCATCGGGTTCGCCTCGATCCGGGCCTCGGTCACCGAGCCGGGCCAGGGCGTCTACTCCGCCACGAAGGCCGGGCTGGTGCAGCTGCTGCGGACGGCCGCGGCGGAGTTCGGCCCGCACGGCGTCCGGGTGAACGCCGTCGCGCCCGGCGTCGTGGAGACGCCCCTGACGAAGCAGATCAAGGACAATCCCGGCTGGTACGACGCGTACGCCGCCAAGAGCGCCCTGGGCCGCTGGGCGCGCGCCGAGGAGATGGCCGGGGCGGTGGTCTACCTGGCCGGCGACGCGGCGAGCTTCGTCACCGGCTCGGTGTTGTACGTGGACGGCGGCTGGACCGCCGTGGACGGGCGTTTCGATCCGCCGAATTAAGGCGACTACTCCCGGCCGGATCGGGCAGCGGGCACGGGTCCCACGAAAGGAGGACCTATGAGAGCGGCACGGAAGTTAGTCCCCGCGGGTGCCGCGGCCGTGCTGGCCTTCACCCTTGCCCCCGCCGCCCAGGCGCAGTCCCCCACGCCGGAGACCGCCGCCGTCGCCCCAGCGGGCTGGGCGCCGCGTGTCTCGGCCCAGGACAGGGAGTACCTGAGGCAGGCGCACCGAGGGCACCTCGCCGAGATCGCGGCCGGACGGGCCGCGCTGCGCGAGTCACGTGACAGAGACGTGCGCGGCATCGCGGCGCGGCTGATCCGCGACCACGGCCGGCTGGACGCGCGGCTCCGCGAGGCCGCCAGGCGGCTCGACGTCCGTCTGCCCGGCTCCCCCAGCGTCGAGCAGCGCAGGGAGCTGCGCGCGGTGGTCGCGAGATCCGGTCACCGTTTCGACCGCGCCTGGCTCAGGCTCCAGGCCGAAGCGCACCAGGACGCGCTCCGGCTGGGCGAGCGGGAGCTGCGGCGCGGGCATTCGCGGTGGGTGAAGGACCTGGCGCGCGACAGCGCCCCGGTGATCCGCCACCACCTGCACATGGTGCGGACGGAGCTCTGACACCGCAGGCAGCTCACCGCGTCGAGCTCTGACCACTGGAGCTCTGAGACCACGCGGAATGGACGGCCGGGGCCGCTTCGGTCCCGGCCGTTCCGCTGCCCGGGATCAGCGCCGGCCGCCGACCGGTCCAAGCCGCGGCGGCGATCGCGGCAATGCCGGACCGCGTACGGGTGCCCGGTTGATGGGGGCGGTCCGGCGGTGTGAGCCGCTCGGCCGACTTCCCGCCCGGAGAATAGCCGGGCGGCTCTCTGGCCGAGATCTCCGCCGGCCACCACCGGCCGGGCCGGAAACGCTACGGCCGGATGATGGCCATCCTGGTGACGGTCAGCTCCTCGATGGCGAACCTGGGCCCCTCGCGGCCGGCGCCGGAGTCCTTGACGCCCCCGTACGGCATGTTGTCGGCGCGGAAGCCCGGCACGTCGTTGACCACCACTCCCCCGGCCTCGATCCGCTCGATCGCGGCGAACGCCGTGGCCAGCGAGCGGGTGAACACGGCGGCGTGCAGCCCGTACCGGGACCGGTTGACCGCGGCGAAGGCGGCGGCGAGGTCGGGCACCGAGCGGACGCACACCACCGGGCCGAAGATCTCCTCGTCCCAGGCGGCGGCGCCGTCCGGGACGCCGTCCAGCACCGTGGGCGCGATGGCCCGCCCGTCGCGGTGCCCGCCCGTGAGCACCTCGGCGCCGGACGCGGCGACCCACTCCAGAACGCGCTCGGTGGCCTTGTCGTCGATGAGGGGGGCGACGCGCGTGTCCGGCAGGCGGGGGTCGCCGACGGAGACGCCCTTGACCCGCTCGGTCAGCAGGGAGAGGAACCGCTCGCGTACGGGCTCCTCCACGAGCACCCGCTGCACCGAGATGCACGCCTGCCCGGAGGCGTAGTAACCGCCGCGCACGACGGCGTCGGCGGCGGCCTCGAGGTCGGCGTCCGCCGCGACCACCAGGGCCGCGTTCGAGCCCAGCTCCAGCAGCACCTTGGTGGGGGCCGCGTTGCGCGCGATGGCGTGTCCGGCGGCGGCGGAGCCGGTGAAGGACACCGCGCCGATCCGCCGGTCCTCCACCAGGGTCCGGCCGACCTCGACGTCCCCGGTGACGAGCTGGACGCCGGCCGGCGGCAGCGCGCCGGACGCGCGCAGGAGGTGGACCAGCCAGAGGGTGGCCAGCGGGGTCGCCGGAGCCGGCTTGACGATCACCGGGCAGCCCGCGGCCACGGACGGCGCGATCTTGTGGGCGGCGAGGAGGAGCGGGTAGTTGTAGCCGGTGATGCCGACGACGACGCCGATGGGCCGGCGCGTCCAGAACCCGATCAGCCCCTCACCCGCCGGCAGCAGGTCCAGCGGCACCGTCTCGCCGTGCAGCCTGGCCACCTCCTCGGCGGCCGTGGCGAGGGTGACGAGCGTCCTGGCCACCTCGACCTTGCAGTCCACCAGTGGCTTGCCGGTCTCCAGGACCAGCAGCCGTTCGAACTCCTCGCGCCGTTCCGCCAGGGCGTCATGGGCGTGCGTGAGCGCGGCGCGGCGGGCGTGCGAGGGCAGGGCGGCCATCGCGGGGGCCGCGCCGAGGGCCGCGTCCAGGGCGCGGCGGGCGTGCTCGGCCGTGCCCAGCGGGGCCGCGGCGACCACGGAGCCGTCGTAGGGGAAGATCACGTCGGTGGTGTCCGCGGTCTGCGTCCATCCGTCGCCGATGGGCAGGCCGGCGGGCCATGCGGGGTCGAAGGTCATGTCTCTTTCCGTACTGCGCTCGGGAACACGTCGAGGTACGTGGGTGCGCCCTCGCGTCCGGTGGCGGCCAGGACGGCGTGCGCGACCGCGCGGCTGAACGCGTCGGCGGCGGCCGCGAGGACGTCCTGGAACGTGTCGTGGTCCGGGGCGGGGCGGGCGCAGGTGGCCAGGGCGAAGATGGTGTCGCCGTCGGTCATGGTGTGCGCCGGTCTGATGGCCCGGGCCAGGCCGTCGTGGGCCACTGCGGCGAGCTTGCCGCACTGGGCCTTGGTGAGGGCGAGGTCGGTGGCGACGACGCCGATGGTGGTGTTGAACGAGGGGCCCTTCACCGGGTTCCAGGCCCGGGCCTCCTCGGGGGT
>NZ_POUD01000299.1 GCF_003236395.1 Nonomuraea aridisoli
GCGGCGGAGCGGAGGTCGGTCGGGGGGAGTTCGGCGAGGCGTTCCAGGATTTCGTAGTCGTCGCGGCCGTTGCAGGTCTGTGCGTACGCCCACAGGTCGTCCGGGGAGCCACGGCGGAGGAGGCAGGCGCGGACCTGGGCCTCCAGCTCGTCGCGTTCGCGGCGGATCTCCGGTGATTCCGAGCGGGGCAGGAGGGGACCGGCGTAGGCCGCGGCGAGCTTGGACGGGTCGCCGCCCGCCAGCAGGCGGCGGATCTCGAGGAAGTCGGCCTCCACGGGACAGGTCAGCCGGTACGGCTTGGCGGCGATCGCGTTGCCGAGCTGACCGCGCAGCCGGTGGATCTCCGCCCTGATGGTCACCGGGTTGCCGGCGTCGCCGTACAGGTGGAAGGAGAGCTGCTCGGCGGTGAGGCCGTGGCGGTGGAGCGTCAGCAGGGTGAGGATCTCGGCGTGGCGCAGCGACAGGGGGCGTTCGATGTCGCCGAGGGACGCGGTCGGCGTGCTCTCCCCGAGGAACGACAGCCGCAGCGACGACGGCATGGCGGACGGCGCGGGACGCAGCAGGTAGCCGTCGGAGAACGGCTCGAGGAGGGCGACCGTGCCGTCTCTGAGGATCATGCGCTGGCCGGGCACGAAGGTGGTGTCGGTGAGGGCCACGCGCCCGCCGAGGCCGCCCGCCGGGTCGCCGGAGATGACGCGGCCGGTGGACGACAGCAGGATGCCGGGCCGGCTGCGCAGCGACTCGTAGCGGCGGCGCAGGCGTTCGTCGCGCTGGTGCATGCGCAGGGCGAGCTCGGTCTCGGCGAGCTTGGCCGTGGCGGCGACCAGGGCGACGGTGGCGGGGTGGAGGCTGCGGGAGGTGCCGCTGACGTCGACGCAGCCGATGACGCGGCCGGTGTCGGGGTCGGTGACGGGGGCGGCGCTGCACGACCAGACGTGCAGCACGCGCATGAGGTGTTCTTCCGAGTAGACGTGTACGGGCCGACCGACGGCCAGGGCGGTGCCGATGCCGTTGGTGCCGACGCTGTGCTCGGTCCACTGGTGGCCGGTGGCCAGGCCGATCTCGTCGGCGCGGCGCATGATCGAGTAGTTGCCCTCCCGCCAGAGCACCCGGCCGTCGCCGTCGGTGACGATCATGACGTGGCCGGTCTCCTCGGCGAGCCCCGACAACGTCTTGGCCATCAGGGGCAGCAGCGGCTGCAGCGGATGGCTCTTGCGGATGTCGGGGATGAGCGAGGCGTCGTAGACGAGCGGGGCGGACGTGCCCTCCGGATCGACCCCGGCGTCGAACGAGCGGCGCCAGGACGCCTTGATGAGATGTCTGGGCGACTCAGGCCAGAGCCGCCCGGACGCCGCGGATTCGTACGCTCCGCGCAGGATTCGGGAGTAGGCGTCGAGATGGGCGTAACTCATCGGTCACTCCAAGTAGTCATGTAGAGCATCCGTCTTGTGCCCGTTCTGCGCAACCCGTTCGGGGGGATTGCGGAGGGTGATTGAATGAGCGCAACCTGTGTGCAACGTAGGGTGAGTAGTTTTCTTGTCCAACACGCCGGCGTGGTGCGGCCGCTCCGCCGACGTGATGGCCGGGTCTCGGGCGCTGGAGGGGGGCCGAGACCCGGCCAGGACATCACGGTTCGCCGCTCCGGTCGAGGGCCCCGGGGCGTCGTTCGCCGGAGCGCCGCGAAGTGGCAGCTGTCCCGGTAAGCGATCCCTGCACGAAACATGGTGACTCCACCAGTACATGACACCGCCCAAACACCGTAGGCTCGTGGCAGTCACGAACGCGGAGCCACGAGGAGCGCACGACGGTGAACCCAGGGGATGTCAACCTGCAGCAGCTGCTGGAGCAGGCCCAGCTCATGCAGCAGCAGCTTGTGAGCGCCCAGCAGGAGCTCAACGACGCGCAGATCGAGGGCTCATCCGGCGGCGGGCTGGTCACGGCCGTCGTCAACGGCTCGGGCGAGCTGCTCGAGCTCAAGATCGATCCGAGCGTCATCGACGGCGGCGACCCGCAGGACACCGCCGACACGATCGCCGACCTGGTGATCGCGGCCGTCCGCGACGCCGTGCGCGCGGCCGCCGACCTGCAGCAGGAGAAGCTCGGGCCGCTGGCCCAGGGGCTGGGCGGCGGCGGCCTCGGACAGCTGCCAGGGTTCTAGGCGATGTACGAGGGGGTCGTCCAGAATCTGATCGACGAGCTCGGGCTGCTGCCCGGCGTCGGTCCCAAGAGCGCGCAGCGGATCGCGTTCCACCTGCTGGCGGCCGACCCGGCCGATGTGAAACGGCTGGCGCACGCACTGCTGGAGGTCAAGGAGAAGGTTCGCTTCTGCCGGGTCTGCGGAAACGTGGCCGCCGAGGAGGAGTGCCGCATCTGCCGCGACGCCCGCCGCGACACGCATGTCATCTGCGTGGTCGAGGAGTCGAAGGACGTCGTGGCGATCGAGAAGACGCGCGAGTTCCGCGGCACCTACCACGTGCTCGGCGGCGCGATCAGCCCGATCGACGGCATCGGCCCCGACGACCTGCGCATCCGCGAGCTCATGACGCGGCTGGCCGATGGGCGCGTCACCGAGCTCATCCTCGCCACCGACCCCAACCTCGAGGGC
This sequence comes from Nonomuraea aridisoli, assembly GCF_003236395.1. Classification (GTDB taxonomy): domain Bacteria; phylum Actinomycetota; class Actinomycetes; order Streptosporangiales; family Streptosporangiaceae; genus Nonomuraea; species Nonomuraea aridisoli. Next base: position 2,606 of record NZ_POUD01000299.1, read on the forward strand.
GAGGCGACGGCTACTTACCTCGCCCGTCTGGTCAAGCCGATGGGCGTCAAAGTGACACGACTGGCCAGTGGTCTGCCCGTCGGGGGTGACCTCGAATACGCTGACGAGGTGACCTTGGGCCGGGCGTTCGAAGGACGGAGGCTGTTGGATGTCTGACGAGTGGAGCGCGCTGGCGGAAGAGATCTCCGGGCACGCGCAAGACTACGTGGACGGCCTGACCCGGGTGGCGGGCGGCGAGGGCGGAGACGCCATCTGGTCGCTGCTGCTGGTGGAGGTCGCCCAGGTGTGCCTGGCGGGCGCCAAGCTCGGCGCCAACCGCGACGTGATCCTCGCCGGCAACTACGAGCCGCCCATGAGCGAAGACCCCGACATCGACGGCGTGCGCACGGCGCTGGCCGAGCGGCTGGAGGCCGTCGACGACTACGCGGAGGTGTTCGACCCGTACAAGGACACCGGGGTGACCCCGTACCGGCTGTCCGACGATCTGACCGCGGTCGCCGCCGACCTCATCCACGGGCTGCGTCACTTCCACGCCGGCCGCCCGCACGAGGCGCTGTGGTGGTGGCAGTACTCCTACTTCAACACCTGGGGCAACCACGCGGGCGCCGCGATGCGCGCGCTGCAGGCGCTGGCGGCGCATTCCCGCCTCGACGTGGCCGAGGAAGTCACCACGGCCTGAGCATCCACATAGTGGTACGAGCCATCTGACTCATGAGAAGCCCCCAGTAGACTGGCACCTCACAGTCCAAACCGGGAGACTCTCGTGGCGCTCGTTGTGCAAAAGTACGGTGGTTCGTCCGTCGCCGACGCGTCCTGCATCAAGCGGGTCGCGCAGCGGATCGTCGCGACGAAAAAAGCCGGCAACGACGTGGTCGTGATCGTCTCCGCCATGGGCGACACGACGGACGAGCTGCTCGACCTGGCGGAGCAGGTGTCCCCGCTGCCGCCGGCCCGCGAGCTCGACATGCTGCTGACCTCGGGTGAGCGCATCTCGATGGCGCTGCTGGCGATGGCGATCGCCAACCTGGGTCACGAGGCCCGTTCGTTCACCGGCTCGCAGGCCGGGGTGATCACCGACTCGACCCACGGCAAGGCGCGCATCATCGACGTGACGCCGAGCCGCATCCAGGAGGCGATCGACCAGGGCCACATCGCGATCGTGGCCGGGTTCCAGGGCGTCTCGCAGGACACCAAAGACATCACCACGCTGGGCCGCGGGGGCTCCGACACCACGGCGGTGGCGCTGGCGGCGGCTCTGGAGGCCGACGTCTGCGAGATCTACACCGACGTCGACGGCATCTTCACCGCCGACCCCCGCATCGTGCCGGCGGCCCGCCAGATCCCCCGCATCTCCTATGACGAGATGATGGAGATGGCGGCCTGCGGGGCGAAGATCCTGCATCTGCGCTGCGTCGAGTACGCCCGCCGGTTCGACCTGCCGATTCACGTACGCAGCTCGTTCAGCACCAAGGAAGGCACGTGGGTCGTGTCCGACCCTTACACCGAAGGAACCGAGATGGAGCAGCCGATCATCTCCGGCGTCGCGCACGACCGGAGCGAGGCCAAGATCACTGTTGTCGGGGTGCCCGACAAGGTCGGCGAGGCTGCGACGATCTTCAAAACGCTGGCCGACGCCGAGATCAACATCGACATGATCGTGCAGAACGTCTCGGCCGCCGCCACGGGCCGCACGGACATCTCGTTCACGCTGCCCACGGCCGACGCCCAGACGGCGCTCGCGTCGCTGAAGAAGATCCAGGCCCGGATCGGTTACGAGTCGTTGCTCTTCGACGACCAGATCGGGAAGGTGTCGCTGATCGGCGCGGGCATGCGGTCGCACCCCGGCGTCACCGCGACGTTCTTCGCGGCTCTCGCCGACGCGGGGGTCAACATCGAGATGATCTCCACCTCGGAGATCCGCATCTCGGTGATCGTCGGGCAGGACGGCGTCGACGCGGCCGTGGCGGCCGCGCACCGCGCCTTCGATCTCGACGCCGACCAGGTCGAAGCCGTGGTGTACGGAGGTAGTGGACGATGAGCAGCAGGCCCAATCTCGCCCTGATCGGGGCCACCGGTGCGGTGGGCACCGTCATGCGCGACATCGTGTCGACGCGGGAGGACATCTGGGGCGAGATCCGTCTCGTCGCCTCGCCCCGCTCGGCCGGCAAGGTCCTGAAGGTGCGCGGCGAGGACGTCGTGGTGCAGGCCCTCGCGCCCGAGGTGTTCGACGGCATCGACATCGCCATCTTCGACGTGCCCGACGAGGTGTCGGCCGTCTGGGTGCCGATCGCGGCCGAGCGCGGCGCGATCGCCATCGACAAGTCGGGCACGTTCCGGATGCAGCCCGACGTGCCGCTGGTGGTGCCCGAGGTCAACCCGCTCGACGCGCGCAACCGCCCGCGGGGCATCATCTCGACGCCCAACTGCACGACGCTGTCGATGATGGCGGCCATAGGCGCGCTGCACGCCGAGTACACCCTCACCGAGCTGGTCGTCGCCTCCTACCAGGCGGTCTCCGGCGCGGGTGTGGCGGGCTCGGCCCGGCTGTACGACGAGGTCGAGGCGCTGGCGGGCGACCGTACGATCGGGCAGGCGGCCGGCGACGTGCGCAAGGCGCTGGTCGACAAGCTGCCCGCCGAGTCGCCGTTCCCGGCGCCGATCGCGTTCAACGTGGTGCCGTGGGCCGGCTCGCTCAAGGACGACGGCTGGAACTCCGAGGAGCTCAAGCTCCGCAACGAGTCCCGCAAGATCCTCGGCATCCCCGACCTGAAGGTCTCCGCGACCTGTGTCCGGGTGCCGGTGATCACGACGCACTCGCTGGCCGTGCACGCGCGCTTCGAGCGCGAGATCACGGTCGCCGACGCACACCGCGTCCTCGAGGCGGCGCCGACGGTCGTGCTGATGGACGACCCGGCCAACGGCGTCTACCCGACGCCGCTCGACGTGGTGGGCACCGACCCGACCTACGTCGGCCGCATCCGCCAGGCGATCGACTTCCCCAACACGCTCGACCTGTTCGTCTGCGGCGACAACCTGCGCAAGGGCGCGGCGCTCAACGCGGCGGAGATCGCCGAGCTGGTGGCCGCCGAGCTCTGAGATCAGGCGCGACGACATGACGCCCGTGCAGGACGCACGGGCGTCATGTCGTTCATCGGGTGTGGGGGCCGCCTCAGCGGAAGAGGATGTCCCAGTGGTCGCCCTCGTCGGCGTAGACCGTCGACCCGGAGCGGTAGAGCTTCGCCCCGTCGCCGCGCACGCCGGTCTTGTGGGAGTGCTTGGCGATGTGCCGGTCGATGCACGAGTTGTGGGAGATATCGATCTTGTAGCCGTTCCCGTGGCTGTAGGTGCCCGGCGCGTGTCCCCGCTCGGTGCCGCCCGTCACGGTGATCGGGCAGCCGCTCTGCTGCTTGAGCTCCAGGAGCTTGGCGACCGTCCCCGCGCGCACCGATTCGAGCGAGGTGCAGGTGTGCCGGTGCTTGCTGACGCAGTTGCCCGTCGACTTCATGCGCAGGCCCGCCTGGCGCAGCAGGTTCGTGGCGGTGGAGTGTGAGATCTGCACGGCGGCGCTGCGGGGCAGGACGCGCGCCAGATCGACGTGAGAGCGCTTCTGCGCCGCTTGGCGCCGCACCTTGGGCACATGGGCCGTCTCACCGCGTGCGGGGCTCTTGCGGGCTTTGGCGGCCGCCGGCCGTTCCTTGGGGCGGACCTTGTCGTCCCGGTCGGGCACGGCCCGGTCGGGCAGCGCACGCTCGTGCGTGTACGGCTCGAAATGCCATTCGGGCTCGTCGGGCCAGCCGAGGTCGCGCCACCGCGGCCAGTCCTGCTCGTCGTGCCACCGCGTCCAGCCGTGGTCGCGGCGCGTGTCGGGAGGGATCCAGTTGTCCGACCCGCGAGGGCCGGGCTCGTCGTATTCGTACGCCTCCGGTGGCGCCGCGTCCGGGGACGGCCGCCAGTTCTCCGGCCCGTCTTGCCAGAAGCCGGGTCCGGACTCGTTCATGCTGTCCTCGGCCCGCGGCCCATCAGGATGGGTGGCGGCGGAGGCGGCCGAGGCCAGCGAGATTATGGTGATCTCTATGCCGAGGAGTGCGACCATGGAGAGCCGCACAGTTCCACGTATCCACATGTCGATGCCTTTTCGCGGAAATAGCCCTTCCGCCTGAAACGACAATCCCACCATTCACAGGAGATAACTCATGCTGCGGCGGCAACTTTGCCTTCAGTCGGCGATCATCGTGCGGCTCCATGACCATCCCTGTTTCACGACGTAAAGTGACGAACGTGTCCGAAGCTCGAAACCGTGGACCGGAGAGCACCCGAGAGGTCATCGTCGAGACGGCGTTGCGGCTGTTCCGGGAGCGCGGCTTCGAAGCGACCACCATGCGCGCCATCGCCGCCGAGGCCGGGGTCTCCGTGGGCAACGCCTACTACTACTTCGCCGGCAAGGAGGCGTTGATCCAGGCGTACTACGACCGTGCCCAGGCCGAGCACGAGGCCGCGTGCCGGGAGTTCCTGGCCACGGAGGAGTCGTTCGCGGCCCGGCTGAGCGGGGTGCTGCGCGAGTGGGTGCGCGTCTCGGAGCCGTACCACGAGTTCGCCGTGAAGTTCTTCAAGCACGCCGCCGAGCCGACGAACCCGCTCAGCCCGTTCAGCAAGCAGTCGTCGCCGGCGCGGGAGGCGTCCATCGCGATCTACCGCGAGGTCGTGGAGGGCTCGCGCGACCGCATGAACGCCGAGCTGCGCGAGGAGCTGCCCGAGCTGCTGTGGCTGCTGTCCATGGGCATGGTGCTGTTCTGGGTGCACGACACCTCGCCGGGGTGCGCGCGGACGTACCGGCTGATCGAGGTCACGGTGCCGCTGGTGGACCGGCTGGTCGGGCTGTCCCATCTGCCGGGTCTGCGGGGGATCACGAAGGACTTCATCGCCGCGGTTCACGAGCTGCGGGCCTAGGGGAACATACCGAGCGGTTGGTACGGTGGTCGCGTTGAGCCCGTGAGGACGTGGAGGCCGTTGCATGACGCAGAACTGGGGCATGACCATCCCCTTCTACGACCGCTCGCTTGCTCGGTCGCAGGAGCTGATCGCGGAGTTGCCGGGGCTCGGCTACACCGACGCCTGGTCGGCCGAGGTCAACGGCGTCGACGGCTTCACCCCGCTCGCCCTGGCGGCGCAGTGGGCGCCGGGCGTGCGGCTGGGCAGCGCCATCGTGCCCGTCTCGACGCGCGGCCCCGGGCTGCTCGCGATGTCCGCGGCCACGCTGGCCGACCTCGCGCCCGGCCGGTTCACGCTGGGCATCGGCGCGTCCTCGCCGGCGATCGTGGAGAAGTGGAACGCGGGCACGTTCGACAAGCCGTACGCGCGCACGCGGGACACGCTGCGCTTCCTGAAGAAGGCGCTGGCGGGGGAGAAGGTCACGGAGGAGTACGAGACGTTCTCCGTCCAGGGCTTCCGGCTGGAGCGGGCACCGAGGACGCCGCCGAAGATCGTGCTGGCCGCGCTGCGCCCCCGGATGTTGCGCCTGGCCGCCGCGGAGGCGGACGGCGCGATCACGAACTGGCTCTCGCCCGAGGACGTCCGCAAGGTCCGCGCCGAGATCGGCCCCGACACCGAGCTGATCGCCCGCCTGTTCGTCTGCGTGAACGACAACGTCGACCAGGTGCGCGAGATGGGCCGCCGGATGCTGGCCGGCTACCTGACCGTCCCGGTGTACGCCGCCTTCCACGACTGGCTCGGCCGCGGCGAGGAACTGCGCCCGATGCACGAGGCGTGGGCGGCCGGCGACCGGCGGGCCGCGCTCAAGGCCATCTCCGACGAGGTGGTCGACGCCCTCATCGTGCACGGCGACGCCGCCACCTGCCGGGCGAGGATCCAGGAGTACGTCGACAACGGTCTCGACACCCCCGTCCTCGCCCCGCTGCCCGGCGGCGAGATCTCCATCGACCAGGCGGTTCGCGAGCTGGCTCCGGAAAGGTAGGCCATGGAGGAGTTACTGAGGCAGGACGCGGCGGGGCAGGCCCAGGCGGTCAGGGACGGCCTGGTGTCGGCCCGGGAGCTCGCCGAGGCCGCCATCGCCCGCATCGAGGCCCTCGACGGCGAGCTGAACGCGGTCGTCCACCGGCGCTTCGAGCGGGCGCTGGCCGAGATCGACACGATCCCGGCGCGGGCGCCCTTCCGCGGGGTGCCGATCCTGCTCAAGGACCTCGGCTGGCGGCAGGCCGGGGAGCCGTACCACGCGGGGTCGCGGGTGAGCGACGAGCGGGCGGACGCGCCCGACGGCTACGGCGTCGTACGGCTGCGCGAGGCCGGGTTCGTCGTCCTCGGGCGGACGAACACCCCCGAGTTCGGCAGCACGATCACGACGGAGCCGGTGGCCTTCGGGGCCACGCGCAACCCGTACGATCCGGCGTACTCGGCGGGCGGGTCCAGCGGCGGCTCCGCGGCGGCGGTGGCGGCCGGGATGGTCGCCCTCGCGACGGCGAGCGACGGCGGCGGCTCGATCCGCATCCCGGCGTCATTGTGCGGCCTGGTGGGGCTCAAGCCGACGCGCGCCAGGGTGAGCCTCGGGCCGGCGCTGGGCGAGGGCTGGAACGGGTTCTCGTGCCCGGGATTCGTCACCCGCACCGTGCGCGACAGCGCCGCGGCGCTCGACGTCGTCTCCGGCACGTACCCGGGCGATCCGTACGGGGCTCCCGAGCTGCCGGGGCCGCTCGCCGGCGAGGTGGGGCGCGATCCGGGGCGGCTGCGGATCGGCTTCCTCACCGCGCACCCCCGCGGCGACGTGCCCGAGGCGCCCGAGCTGACGGAGGCCGTCACGCGGGCCGCCGCGCTGCTGGAGTCGCTCGGCCACGACGTCGAGCCCGGCGGTCCCGAGGCGCTCGGCGACCCCGACTTCCCTGTGCACTTCGGCGCGATCGTGGCGAACAACGTCGCCGCGCAGGTCGCCATGCTGGGCCGGTTGCGCGGCAAGCCCGTCGAACTGGACGAGATCGAGCCGCGCAACGCCGCCATGGTCGCCTCGGCGCGCGGGCAGAGCGCGGCCGACCACATCCTGGCCGCCCAGTGGATCGACGGCTTCCGGCGCCGCATGGCCGCCTGGTGGAGCGCCGGGCACGATCTGCTGCTGGTGCCCTCGCTGGGGGTGGCGCCGTTCCCGCTGGGGTGGATCCCGTCCGACGACCTCAGCCTCGCCTTCGGGCGTACGGGGCACGCGGTGGCGTACACGTCGCCGTTCAACGCCACCGGGCAGCCGGCCGTGTCGCTGCCGCTGCACAGGAACGCGGCGGGGCTGCCGGTGGGGGTGCAGCTGGTGGCCGCCTTCGGCCGGGAGGACCTGCTCGTGCGGGTGGCCGCCCAGCTCGAACAGGCCGCGCCTTTCGAGCATCCCGCGGCCCGCTGAGGGAAGGAACTCGTGACCCCCGGGACGCGTTATATCGTGAAAAACCGGGGGTAGGAGGGTTCGCATGATGGCGAAGGCAGCACGGGCGGCGGCGGCCTGGCGTACGTACCGCGAGGTGACCAGGCCGGGATCGCCCAAACTGATGACGAGGGTCCGGGCCATCCCCCGGATGATCGGCTCGGCCATGCGCGGCCAGTACGCCGGCCTGGGCAAGGGCAGGCTCGCGCTGATCGGGCTCGGCGTGGTCTACCTGGTCTCACCGATCGACGTCGTGCCCGACTTCCTCGCGCTGATCGGCGTGGCCGACGACTTCGGCGTCTTCCTGTGGCTGATGGCCTCGCTGCTCGGCGAGAGCGGCCGCTACGTCGAGCACGAGCGCCGCGTCATCCAGGGCCGCCTGGCGGAGCAGGAGGGCTAGAGCCAACGCCGTTCAGTTAAGGACGAAGGCGGTTCGTCAAGACCGGTGAACGAAGCAGCGGAGCCGCTGTAGAAGAGGTCTGTCACTCCAAGACATCCTCACTACAGGAGCTCCGCTGTTGGAACAGGT
>NZ_POUD01000029.1 GCF_003236395.1 Nonomuraea aridisoli
GGGTGGGTAGGGGGTCCAGGCGGTGTTGTCGACTGCTAGCCATGGTTCGGTGGCGACGGTTGTTGGGGTTACTCCGGTGAAGGCGACTACGTCTCGGTGGAGGTGGGATTGGTCGGAGTAGCCAGAGTCTGCGGCGACTCGGGAGGGGCCGTCGCCGGCGACCAGGCGGTGGGCCGCGTGGTCGAAGCGGACGAGGTTCGCGGCGCGTTTGGGTTGCAGGCCGATCTGTGACCGGAAGCGGGACCAGAGGCGCTTGCGGCTCCAGCCGACCTCGGCTGCCAGTCTGTCGACTCGCACCAGGCCGCGGCTGGCGATGATGCGGCGCCAGGACCAGGCGACCTCCGGGTCCACCGAGGACGACCTCGCCTGGCGTCGGCGTAAGAGCAACGCGTCCGTCAGTGCGAAGCGGTCCTCCCATGACGAGACGGCGGCCAGTCGCTCGCGGATCCGTGCTGCGTCGCGGCCCCACAAGTCGTCGAGGGCCACCATGGTGCCGTCCAGGTCGGATGGGGAGACGTTCAGGATCGCGCGGACGACCAGTGGTGACAGGCGTACCTGGAGGCACTCGACGTTCTCGCCGCGTACCCACACCGCGCCGCCGGACCGAGGCCGAGACCGGCGACGAGGCTTCCTCGTTGTTGCCGCCCGGAGGCGTCGTTCACGATGGGTCGGCCGGCGCCGAACTCCAGGGCCAGCGTCACGGCCGGGTGCGGGACCATCCGGTGGCCGACGGCGGCCAGGTCACGGGCACGGAATCCGGCCATGGTGACACCAGTAACCCGGCTGGGTCGCTCCGGACGTGCTACGTCCCATACAGCGGCCGAGTCGCGTTCGTGTGCGGTGGACCGCATCCTCCCATGCTAGCCAGCCGACCGGCGGGAACATTTGTGCAAGCCGCCGGCCCGCATGGCGGGCGACAGTGGGCTCATGACTGTTGTTTCGGGTTTCGAAGCGCGGGCTGATGTGAGCCGTGCCGGACGCCGCCGGCGGCGTCGGTTGATCGCGTCGGCCGTCCTGCTGTCCGTGGCCGGGCTGCTCGTCGCGAACACGGTGGCGGTGGGGCGGGAGAGTGCCGAGGCCGGCGGGGATTCGATCCTGTCTCTCGACGGCGGGAACGTCCACGTGCGCCAGGACGGCCCGCGTGACGCCCCGGCGCTCGTGCTGATCCATGGGTTCGGCGGGTCCACACGCTGGTGGGACCCGCTCGTTCCGCTGCTGGCGAGGTCTCATCGCGTCATCCGGATCGACCTGCTCGGGCACGGCCGGTCGGCCAAGCCGGTCGGCGGCGGTTACGGGATCCCGGAGCAGGGACGCCGGGTGGGCGCGGCGCTCGACCGGCTCGGCGTGGAAAACGCCGTAGTCGTCGGCCACTCCACCGGCGGCTCGGTCGCTACGGCCCTCGCCGAGCAACGACGCGACCTGGTGACAGGGCTCGCGCTCGTCAACACCGGACCCCGCCTGGACGCCTTCATCTCCCAGGGCATCGGCGGCCGGCTCATGTCCGCCCCCGTCGTCGGGCAGCTGCTGTGGCGGCTGAGGACCGACGGCCTGATCCGCCAGGTGATGAGCACCGGGTTCAGCCGCCCCGGCTACGAGATCCCGCAACAGCTCGTGGACGACGCGCGCGGCACGACGTACCACGCGTACACCGCGACCTCGCAGGCGGCCGACGACTACCTGAGGCAGCGCGCGCTCCCCGATCGGTTGGCGGCCGTGGGCAGGCCGCTGCTGGTGATCTTCGGCATGGATGACCGGCGGTGGCGATCCTCTTCCGCCGACGACTACCGCGCCGTTCCGGGGGCGAGGGTCGAGTTGTTGCCCGGTGTCGGGCACTCGCCCATGCTCGAGGATCCGCCGCTGACCGCCGCACCCCTTCTTGCCTTCACGACAGCCCACTTCACGCAAGCGGGAGATGATTGACGGTCAGGCGTGCAGGGTGGCGGAGAGGACGGTGACGGCCTTTCCCGCGAGGTGGACGCGGGCGCCGGCGTGGCGGACGTGGACGATGCCGCCCCGTGCGGACAGTTGCGCGCCCACCAGGGAGTCGCGGCCGAGGCGGGCCGACCAGTACGGCGACAACGCGCAATGCGCCGAGCCGGTCACCGGGTCCTCGGGGACGCCCACGTTCGGGGCGAAGAAACGGGACACGAAATCGGTCTTCGTTCCACGAGCGGTGACGATGACGCCTCTTGCCTCCACTGCGGACAGAGCCGCGATATCGGGCGCGAGGGACCGTACCGTTTCCTCGGAGTCGACCTCCACCAGGAGGTCGAGCGCGCTTTTTCCGACACTCACCGGGGTCACGCCGAGTGCTTTCTCCAGCCCCTCCGGAACGGGGACAGGGGTCACGTCCTTGGCCGGGAAATCCATCGTGATGCCGCCGTCGGGGAGCTGATTCACGGTGAGCGTCCCGCCGGCCGTGGTGAATTCCACCTGGCCCGTCGCCGCACCGGTGGAATACAGGACATGTGCGGTTGCCAGAGTAGCGTGACCACATAGAGTGACCTCGACGGCCGGTGTGAACCAGCGCAGCGAATCTCCGAGCAGGAAGGCCGTCTCGGAGAGGTTCATCTCGGCCGCCACGCTCTGCATCCATCGGTCAGTAACCGGAGAGTCCAGCAGGCAGACCGCCGCAGGATTACCCTTGAAAGCCGTGTCGGTGAAGGCGTCGACGGTGAACAGGCGCATGGAGCCGATGCTATAGGGGGGCTGGATATCCAGCTGCAAGCGGGCTGCAAGCTGTACAAAATGGAATTAGGGCTGGGCGTGTCGCGTGGCGAATGCGGAATCGTCGGTTACCGTCCAATGTGTAGGGACGTGCCGATTACGGTGAGTTCCTGAGGAAAGGACAAGCCGATGGGGGCAGTGCGCAAGGTGGTGAGCTACCTTGGCCTGAGCGGGGTCGATCACTACGACGAGGGCTATGACGACGAGCAGTACGAGGACGAGTACGTCCCCGCGACGGAGCGGGCCGCCAGACGGTGGCGCGCGAACGTCGACTCCTCGCGCATCGTGATGGTCCAGCCGCTCAAGTACAACGACGCGCCGTTGATCGGTCAGCATTTCCGTGACGGCCAAACGGTGATCATGGATGTCACGGGCATGCCGATGTCCGAGGCGACGAGGATGGTCGACTTCGCCGCCGGGCTGGCTTTCGGGTGTGAGGGACGGATCGAGCGGATCGCTGAGCGGGTCTTCCTGCTCGCGCCGGCTCACGTAGAGATCGAGACCACCTAAGCAGCGCGCGGGCCGCGACGGATGAGCCGGGTCAGCTCGGTGGCGTCCGTCGCGGCCTGCTTCGCGCGTGCGTCCGATTCGCGGGCGTAGGCGTGCAGGGCCCAGACGGCGCCTTCGGCCAGCTCTTTCAGCTCGTTGACCTGGCCGTTCACGTAGCGGGCGTCGGCTTCGGCGAGCCTGCGGCGCTGCCAGAGCTGCCAGCCGGCCAGGCCGATCATGGCGACGCCGGCCGCGGCGAGCAGTTGGCTGGCCAGCACGGCGCCGATCAGGCAGGCGATGCCGGCCACGATCAGCACCATCGCGGCCCAGGGCCGGCCGCGGTGCACCACGCCTTCGGTGCGGATCGACTCCTCGGCGGCGCTCAGCGACGCCTGGTCGGGGCCTTCGGGGCGGAGCAGGATGCGGTGGCCGAGCAGCGGCACCGTCAAGGTGTCGGGTGGTTCGAGCCGGCTGTCGGCCTCGAGCTCCTCGGCCACGCCGCGCAGGATCGGCGCCGCCACGTGCAGCGCGATCGCCGCCAGGTGCGGGTCGGCGCCGGGGCGCAGGTCGTCGAGCAGGTACGTGCTCAGCGAGGCCATCGGCCCGGCGGGGCCGCCCTGCCCGATCAGTGAGCGGAGCACGGCGAGCGGTTCGTTCTCGGCCCAGGCTGACGCCGGGCTGCTGGAGCTGTTGTCGAGCGGGGCCGGCGTGCCCTGCTCGGTCTGGCGCGGCGAGGTGATCTCGGCGCACCGTCCGCGCAGCCGGGCCAGGCGGGCGGCCGCCACGGCGGGCTTGGCGAGGTCGGGGATCTCGGCCATCTCGGGGAAGTCGGCCAGCGCCGGCGGCACGACGACGGACGGCTCGCCGGGCGCGATGGCCTGCACCCACTGCTGCGGCTCGGTGTGCTCCTGGACGGCCAGCGCGTCGAGCTTGCGCAGCACGAAGATCTTGCCGGCGGGGCCGTACGCCCCCCGGGCGGCGGCCAGCCAGAGCGAGCGCTGACCGTGGGTGACCGGACGGTCGAGGGAGAGCTCGCCGAACGCGGTGCCGAGCCACGAGGCGTGGATGCGGCTGCCCTGGCCGGACACCGCGAGGGCCAGGCAGAGGAAGAGCGCGGTCTGCTGCTGGTCGCGGCCGGCGGCCCGGCTCAGCGGCTCGAGCGGGTCTTCGCCGGAGAGGATGGCGACCAGGGCTTCGACGGCCGGGGGCAGCCAGTAGCCGGGGACGTCGCGGAAGCTCGGCGGGGCAGGAGGGGTGGAACCCTTGGCGGCGAGATGGGCCAGGAGGGCCTCGGCGTAGCGATGCACCTCCGGCGCTGCTTGGGGGCCCACGGTCAGGTCAGTGCTCAAGGCAGAGAACTCCCCCATTTCGGCCTCAGTTCATGACCGCGTAAAGCCTAGTGGTTGGGGCGCGCCAACCCGGTGGAGGCGCGCCCACGTCGGAACGGGAGCCTATGCCGGTTACATGCGCTCGGGGACCGGAACGCCGAGAAGGTTGAGCCCGGTCTCCAGCACCCGCAGGGTCAGCGCGCACAGCGCCAGCCGGGAGGCCCGGGTGTCGGGGTCGACGCCTTCCTTGAGCACGGGGCACTGCTCGAAGAAGTCGGTGAACGCCGTGGCGGTGGCGTAGATGAACGCGCACAGCCGGTGCGGCTCGCTCAGCGCCGTCGTCTGCTCGACCACGGCTCCGAACCCGAGCAGTTGCAGGGCCAGGGCCCGCTCGGCCAGCGCGCCCAGCACGATGGGGCCGGTCGCCGTGGCGGGGTCGATGCCGCCCCGGCGGAAGATCGAGCGGATGCGCGCCTGCGCGTACTGCAGGTAGGGGGCGGTGTTGCCGGTGAAGCCGAGCATGCGGTCGAAGTCGAAGACGTACTCGCTGTCGTGACTGACCGACAGGTCGGCGTATTTCACCGCGCCCATGCCGACCGCGTGGGCGATCTCCTTCTGCAGCTGCTCGTCGTAGCCGCGCTCGGCGATCGCCGCGGTGGCGCGGTCGATGGCCTCCTGGAGGAGGTCCATCAGCTTGACGGACTCGCCGGAGCGGGTCTTGAAGCGGCGGCCGTCCTTGCCGAGCATCATGCCGATCTGGACGTGCTCGGCCGAGACGGTGTCGGGCAGCCAGCCGGCCATCCGGGCCGCGGCGAACACCATGCGGAAGTGGAGCGCCTGGTCGGCGCCCACGACGTAGAGGATGCGGTCGGCCTTGAGGTCGTGGACGCGGTAGCGGATGGCCGCCATGTCGGTGGTGGCGTAGCCGTAGCCGCCGTCGCTCTTCCTGATGATCAGGGGCAGCGGCTTGTCGTCGGAGCCGGTGAAGCCGGGCGGGAACACGCACAGCGCGCCCTCGCTGATCTCGGCCGCGCCGGACTCCTGCAGGTCGTCGCAGGTCTTCTGGAGCATGGGGTTGTACATGCTCTCGCCGGCGATGTCGGCGTCGGTCAGCGTGACGCCGAGCAGGTCGTAGATCTTGTTGAAGTAGCGGACGGTGGCGTCCATGAAGACGTGCCACAGGCGCAGCGTCTCGGGGTCGCCCGACTGCAGCGTGGTCACGCGGACGCGGGCGCGCGTCTTGAACGCCTCGTCGGAGTCGAACTTGGCCCGGGCGGCCTGGTAGTACTCGGTGCCCATGCCGGCTTCGAGCTGCGCGACCGCGGCCTCCTCGCCGATGTCGAGCAGGTGCTCGATGAGCATGCCGAACGGCGTGCCCCAGTCGCCCAGGTGGTTCTGCCGGATGACGGTGTTGCCGAGGTGCTCGTGCAGGCGGGCCAGCGCGTCGCCGACGATCGTGGTGCGCAGGTGGCCGACGTGCATCTCCTTGGCCGCGTTGGGCGCGGAGTAGTCGATCACCACGGTCTGCGGCGGTGTGGTCGTGCCGACGCCGAGGCGCGCGTCGGCGAGCATCTGGCCGGCCTCGGAGGCGACCCACGCGTCGTCGAGGGTGATGTTGAGGAAGCCGGGGCCGCTGACCTCGACCGTGCCGGGGAAGTCGGACAGCTCCGCCTTGATCGCCTCGGCGACCTCCCGCGGTGCCCGTCGCAGACGCTTGGCCAGGCTCATCGCGACGTTCGCCTGGAAGTCGGCGAACTGGGAGGGCCGGATCAGCGGGTCTGCGTCGGCGTGCTCCTGACCGAACGCGCGCGCCAGCGCCTGCTGGACGCGCTCGGTGAGCACTATCTGCGGGTCGGTCATGGTTCCCAGCGTACCGGCGAGCCCGACCGTCACGCCGTTCGCCGCGACCTCCACCCCGGATACCGAGACCCGACTGAGATGCCTGCCCCGGCCTGCGGTGGAGCTTTTATCGGTCTGCAGGCCGAGCTCTACGACGACGTGGTCACCCACTCGCGGGCCAACAGCCGGCCGTGGCGGCCGATCACGCCCGGCTCGACGGAGTCGCAGCTCCTGGTGGATGACAGGGAGCAGGGGCACGTCCCGTTCTCCGTGGTGGAGCTGGACGGCGGCACGCTGGTCGGCAACGCCGTGCTGTGGGGCATCGACACCCACAGCCGGTCCGCGCACATCGGGCTGGCGATGCGGCCGTCCTCCCGCGGCAAGGGCTACGGCACCGACGTGGTCGCGGTGCTGTGCCACTACGGCTTCGTCGTGCGCGGCCTGCACCGGCTGCAGATCGAGACGCTGTCGGACAACACCGCGATGTTGCGCTCCGCCGAGCGCAACGGCTTCGTCCGCGAGGGCGTGCTGCGCTCCTCGGCGTGGGTCATGGGCGAGTTCCTGGACGAGGTGCTGCTCGGGCTCCTCGCCGAGGACTGGAAGCCGGACTCGAAGGGTTAGCCACCGCCCGAGGGGCGGGCGTTGCTCGAATACGGGGAGACGTCGTTCGTCCATCCGTGAAGACGAGCGCGAAGGCCCGGGTGGGTCAGGGCCAGAGGCGGTGGGAGCCTTTGGCGGCGGCGATGCGGTCGCCGATCGCCGAGACGATGCCCGCCGACGACAGGTCGGCGGCCAGGGCGCAGGCGGCGCTGACGCCGGACGCCTTGGAGGCGCCGTGGGCGATGACGACGGTGCCGTTCAGCCCGAGCAGTACGGCGCCGCCGTGGGCCTCGGCGTCGAGGCGGCGGCGCAGGCCGCGGATGCGGGAGCGCTGCATGGCCGCTCCGAACCGGGCCAGCCGGCTGTCCTCGATCGTCTCCCTCAGCTCGGCGAAGGCGTAGCGGACCGCGCCTTCCATGGTCTTGAGCGCGATGTTGCCGGTGAAGCCGTCGGTGGTGATGACGTCGACCTTGCCGGTGAGCAGGTCGTAGCCCTCGACGTTGCCGGCGAAGTCGATGCCGGGCGAGCTCTGCAGCAGCTCGTGGGCGCGCCGGACGAGTTTGTTGCCCTTCTCGGCCTCGCTGCCGATGGTGAGCAGGCCGACCTTGGGGGTGGCGACGCCGTGGGCCAGCTCGGCGTAGGCGGAGCCGAGGTGGGCGAACTGCAGCAGCATCTCCGGTTTGACCTCGGCGTTGGCGCCGGCGTCCAGGAGCACGCCTTGCTGGCCCTTGAGGCGCAGCCGTCCGGTGGCCACGATGCCCGCGGTCGAGCCGGCGGACACGACCGCGCAGGCGTCGCCGCGGCGTACGAGGTGGCAGGCGATCGCGATGCTGGAACGGGGCCGGCGCAGGCTGGCCAGCGCGCCCTCGTCCATGGACAGGGCCTCCTCGGCCCGGACGATGGGGACCTCTTTGGTGGCGTCGTGGTCGGCGAGCGCCTCGTAGAGCACGCGGGGGGAGCCGACGAGCACGACGGGCAGGCCGCGCTCGCGTACGGCGTGCACCGCGCCCGCCACGATCTCGTGGGGCGCGTGGTCGCCGCCCATGGCGTCGAGGGCGACGGGCCTGCTGTCGGACAATGGTCACCTCGTACGGCATCGCGCCCGCCGTCACGGCTCGGCCGGAACGCGGGCTCGGGACGCCGCATCGCAGGCAAGGCAGCTGTCAGGTTAACCGGCGGGTAGGACTTGTTGGTTCCCGCGCGCGCCGGTTCCAGTCCTGACGGCTGTCTCAGTGCAGGTTCCAGTCGTCCTTGCCGCGGGTGACGATGACCTTGGAGAACTTCGAGGCGCCCGTCACCCGGATCAGCGGCCCGTCGGCCTGGGAGCCGCCGGTGACGTTGCGCTTGCCGAACATCGAGCTGCCCTCGTCGATGACGTGGGCGTCGGCGGGGACGCGGACGATCACCTTGCTGAACCACGCGGCCGTCTCGACGGTGATCTCGCGGCCGGGCAGCACGGCGTCGGACAGGTCGATGATCAGGGCGCCGAAGCGGGCCGACAGCCTGGTGCGTCGCGAGGCGACCCAGCGCCCCTTGCGCACGATCTTGCTGAACGTCGCGTCGATCACCTGCCGTTCGACGGCCTCGGGGGCGCCGGAGGCGGACACGTCGGGCAGGTCGTGGGTGAGGGGGACGAGCTCGCCGACCGTCGTGGCCGTGTAGGCGGCGTCGAGGCGGTCGGCGTGCTCGACGCTGGTGAGGCGTCCGGTGGCGAGCGCCTCGCCGAGCACCGCGGCCACGCGGTCGCGGTCGGTGTCGGAGGCGCGCAGGTCGGGTTTTTCCATCACGATCCATCAGTCTAGGCACAAACGCGATATGTCGCGATAGTCGGCGAACCTCAAGGAAAACTTCGAGACCTGCGGAACCGGTTACGCGGGTGGGCACGTCCGGATAGTAAGAACCGTAGACGCGCGACTGGGTCGTGAGGTTTACCTCCGAACGAACAAAAAAGATGGGAAAGGCCTAGTGATCTTGAACCAAGCTGGCACCCGACGCTTCCGGGCGTACACGTCCAAGCACCTCGACCAGCTCCTGCAGCGTGCGGGGCTGGGGGACGACGAGCGGCTCAAGGTCCGCGCCGTCGCCGCGGTGCTGCCGTTCCGGACGAACGCCTACGTCGTCGATGAACTCATAGATTGGTCGGCCGCGCCCGACGACCCCATCTACCGGCTCGTCTTCCCGCAGGAGGACATGCTGCCCGCGGCCGACGTGGCGCGGCTGGCCGACCTGCTGAAGGCCGAGGCGCCCAACGCCGAGATCCAGGCCGAGGCCAACCGCGTACGTGCTCAGCTCAACCCACACCCCGCAGGCCAGAAGGAGCTCAACGTTCCGAAGCTGGGCGAGGAGCCCGTGCCTGGCATGCAGCACAAATATCCGGAGACCGTGCTGTTCTTCCCCAAGCAGGGGCAGACCTGTCACGCGTACTGCACGTACTGCTTCCGGTGGGCGCAGTTCGTCGGCGACGCCGACCTGAAGTTCGCCTCCGACGACGTCGGCCAGCTGGTCACCTACATCCGCGACCATCCCGAGGTCACGAGCGTCCTCATCACCGGCGGCGACGCGATGATCATGGGCGAGTCCGTCGTGGGCCGCTACATCGAGCCGCTGCTGGAGCTCGAACAGATCGAGTCGATCAGGATCGGCACCAAGGCGCTGGCCTACTGGCCGCAGCGCTTCACCACCGACCCCGACGCCGACGACACCCTGCGCCTGTTCGAGAAGGTGGTGAACGCGGGGAAGAACCTCGCGTTCATGGCCCACTTCTCCCACCCTCGCGAGCTGGAGTCGGAGCTCGTCGAGTCGGCCGTCAAACGCATCCTCGGCAGCGGGGCCACCATCAGGACGCAGGCGCCGCTGATCAGGTCGATCAACGACGACCCGGCCGTGTGGTCGGGCATGTGGCGCCGGCAGCTGCGGATGGGGATGGTCCCCTACTACATGTTCGTCGAGCGCGACACCGGGCCTCAGGACTACTTCGCCGTCCCGCTGGCCCGGGCGTACGAGGTCTTCAGGGACGCCTACTCCTCCGTCTCCGGGCTCTGCCGCACGGTCCGGGGGCCGTCGATGTCGGCGACGCCGGGCAAGGTGTGCGTCGACGGCGTCACCGAGATCGCCGGCGAGCGGGTCTTCGTGCTCCACTTCATCCAGGCCCGCGATCCATCGCTGGTGGGAAGGCCGTTCTTCGCCCGCTACGACCCGGAGGCGGTCTGGCTGACGGATCTGCGGCCCGCATTCGCCGAGCGGTTCCCGTTCGAGCCGGAAGGGGCGCTGCTTCCCGCCTGATCCGGCCGCGCGCGTACGGAGAGATTCCGCCCCCGGCCCGTGACATTTGTTTATGTGCACGGGGCGGGGGCTCTTGTCTTTTTTGTGGGCGAGGCTCTTCCCGGCGCGCACAATATCGGAAACAAGAGACTCCTATTTCCGGTTTTGTCGGCCCGCCCAACGCTCCCCCTGCACTCGGTAACCGAGCTGCAAACCCCTGCTACATGGGCATTCATGCGTCTGCGGGCGCTCACGGCGAGTGGTAGAACTGCTCCAGTAGCTCAGCCGTGACGGCACGCTCCGTGTGGTGCCCATAGCGCGTACGCCACGGCATACGGGGGTTATCGATTCGCATTTTCACCGCATTCGAGAGCGATCGATCACGAGCCGGGAAGGCAATCATGAATCGAGTAGTCAAGACGGCTGTAGCCGTTACCGCATTCGGTCTGGCGGCGGCGTTGGCCGCGCCGGCTCAGGCCGAAGTCCGATACGACACCGCTGAGCGCGCCATCGAACTGCCGCTCCTGGGCACCACCGCGGGCAGCCCCCTGGGCGGCTTCCTCGGCGGCCTGGTCAGCAACGGGATCGTCAACAGCGTGCTCGGCGGCCTCACCCAGGCCAAGTCCGCCGTCAGCCCGGCCATGAGCGAGGCGCAGCGCGACGCGTACATGGCGCGCCGGACCCGGACGCAGAGCGGCTACACGCCCAACGCGGAGGAGGACGTCACCCGGGAGACCTGGCCGATGCCGGAGATCTCGCCGATCGTGGCCGGCACCCCGTTCGGCGGGCGGGGCATGGCGGCCTCCGTGCCGACCGCGCAGGCGCCGTCGGTCAAGCGCGGCCGCGCCGTCGGCCAGGGCGCGGCCGCGGCGGACGGCGCGGTGGACGACCCCATCGGCGGCACGGTGGCCATGGTGCAGGGCACCGTCGAGGGCCTGTCGCCCGAGCGCGTGATGGCCGGCCTGAACGAGGCCGCCAGGATGGCGCTGCCCGGCGTCAGGGGCGACGTGCTGTCGCCGGTGCTGGGCCAGGAGTCCGCCACCGCGGCGCAGCCGGTCGCCGAGGCCGTGAAGGGCGTCTCCGAGGCCGCGTCGGCGACCGGGCTCTCCCCGGTCGTCGAGGGGGCCACCTCGGCCGTCACGGGCGGCACCGTCACCACCGCGCTCTCTCCCACCGACGTGATCTCCACTCTCGGCTGGACCACCGGCGCGCTGACGGGCTCGGTGCAGGGGTCCGCGCCTCGCGACTAGTCCGCGGCCGAGGCGTTGACGAGCGTGGCCGGCCGCGGGCCGGGGAGGACGGTTCGCGGGCGTCACAGGTGCCGACGCCCGGGCATCGGCCGGACCGGCGGCGGGACGGCTCGCACGCGGCGCGCTCCAGCGGCCCCGACGGCGTGACCTCCCTTGACCGCGGGCCTTCTGTCGACGAGGCCGCCCGGTCGGGGCCTTCCGGTCGCGACTCCGCTCGCCGGAACGCCGTCGCATGGACGCGTCAGGCCCGAAAGCGGGGCGCCCCCAGAGGTGCCGGGCGCCCGGGGCACTGACGCGCGTGGGTTTGCGAACCTCCCGCACAGGTGGGTGGTCTCACGAGGGGTCTGGGCGGACGCGCCCTCGCCCCGGATGTGTCGATCGGGCGCCGCGCCGCCGTTTGCAGGGCAGCGGCGCGGCCCGGCTCCCACCCTGGCCACCGGCCCCATCCTGGGGTCGGTGGCTCTTCTCATGTCGCCCCCGGCCGTCGCAGGGGCCTCTCCGGCACCGCAGGGCTCTGGAAGCGCCTGAACGGGCTCAGGGGAGGCGGACGCCGGTGCGCCGGGCTATCTGGGCCTGCAGCCGCGCCATCTGCCAGTGCAGCTCGATGAGCTGCTCGGCGAGTTGCAGCCGCGGGATCTCGGACACGTCCTCGGTGGCCAGGTGGTCAATCGCGGCCGAAAGCTCTCCCATCGCGCGCCCCCACTCCATCACCGTTCCTCGGATCGAATTGGCGTTCGAATCCTAGCGGAACGCCGGCCTCCCTGTCAGTCATCCGTCACGCAGGTCGCGCTGGTCTCGCGCTCAGGACAAGGCGAAGCCCCCGCAGGGCGTGCGGGGGCCGGGAGAAGCGGTGAGGGTCAGCCCTTGTTGTAGGCGGCGATGACTTCCTCGGGGTCGCCGTCCATCCTGATCTTGCCCTTGTGCAGCCAGATGACCCGGTTGCAGGTCTGCTCGATGACGCGCAGGTCGTGGGCCACGAGGAACACCGTGCCGGCCGACTCGCGGATCTGGCGGATGCGCTCCTGGCTCTTCTTGCGGAACTCGCGGTCGCCGGTCGCCAGGGCCTCGTCGATGAGCAGCACGTCGTGGGTCTTGGCCGAGGAGATCGCGAAGCGCAGCCGCGCGCCCATGCCGGACGAGTAGGTGGACATCGGCAGCTGAACGAACTCGTCGATGCCGGAGAAGTCGACGATCTCCTGGTATTTCTCCCGGACCTCGGCCGGCGTCATGCCCATCGCGTAGCAGCCGAGCACGATGTTGCGCTCGCCGGTCAGCTCGCGCATGAGCGCGGCGTTGACGCCGAGCAGCGAGGGCTGGCCGTCGGTGTAGACGGCGCCCTTGTGCGGGGGCAGCAGGCCGGCGATCGCGCGCAGCAGCGTGGACTTGCCGGAGCCGTTACGGCCGACGATGCCGATCGCGTCGCCGTGGTAGGCCACGAACGTCACGCCCTTGACCGCGTGGACCTCTTTCATCTGCGGCCGGCCCTGGCGCCTCAGCAGACGCGAGAGCGCGTTGACCGCGTTGCCCTTCTCCGACTCGGACGCCGCCCCGTAGACGCGGTAGACGATGTGGAGATCGTCGACGATGACGGTCGGAGTGCCCGTGGGGACGTCGAGGGGTCGCTTGCCCTGGGGCTCCGGGGTGGGATGCACCTTCACATCCTTGCCGGGGACGGCGGGCTTGTCGCCCTTCACCTGTGACAGCTCCTTGGTCAGTTCAGCCACGCCCGTACCTCTCCTCGGACCGCCAGAAGTACCAGAAGCCGAAGCCGAGTGCGAACACCGCCCAGAATACGCAAGACATCCACACCATTGTCGGCGGGTGGTGCCCGAACGACTTGTTGTGGGTGCTGATCAGGATCTCGCGCATCCACTCGATGTAGGAGGCCGCGGGGTTGAGGTACATCGCGTTGGCGACCCATTGGGGCAGCTGCGCGGACCCGACCACCTTGTCCTGGATCGAGAAGAAGACGCCCGAGGCGTACAGCCAGGTGCGGGTGATGAACGGCAGCAGCTGGTTGAGGTCGCGCATCTGGGCGCCGAGCCTGGCGACCACCAGGCCGACGCCGATGTTGAACATCGTCTGGAGCAGCAGCACGACCGGGATCATGAGCCAGAACCAGGTGGGCATCTCGCCGGTGATCATCACGAGCACCAGGAGCACGGCCATGGAGTAGGCGAGCTGCTGGAGCTCCTGGATCGTGTACGCGAGCGGCAGCGAGGCGCGCGGGAAGTGCAGGGCGCGGATCATCGACAGGTTGCCGGAGATCGACTTCGCTCCGGCGGAGACCGTGCGCTGGGTGAAGGTGAAGACGAACATCCCGGTCAGCAGGAAGGCCGGGTAGTTCTCGATGCCGCGGTGGCCGCCCAGGATGAGGCCGAACATCACGTAGTAGATGGCGGCGTTGAGCAGCGGGGTCAGCACCTGCCACAACTGGCCGAGCGCTGATCTGGAGTATTTCGAGACGTTGCGCGAGGTCGCGTACGTCAGGATGAAGTGTCGCCGCTCCCATAGCTGGCGCAGGTAGACCGGGAACCTCGGCCGTGCGATGGCACGGCGAAGCCCGTATCTCTTGGCGAGCTTGGCCAGCGGCTCCTGCCCGCTTCGGCCGCCCGCCTGGGCGTCCGCGACAGCGGATTCCGGCTGGCTCATGGCAAGTGACTCTATTGGATCCCGGTCGGTGAAGTAGCTGTCGCGCGGGTCGGCGACAGACAGTTGGACGGAGTCTCGCGGCGGCGGGTTCCAAGACGCCGCAAAGACCTGCTCAACGGTAGCCCAAGGGTGCGTCGCGCGGGGGCCGGGACACGACCACCGTCGGGTAGGGGGTAACTTTCATCGACTGTTCATAGGGCGGGCTTCATGCGTTCCGTGGAGTCTGTACTGTTTGAACCGCATCGGGCGAATTGTCTGTGACGCTAGATAGGCACACGTGTGACCGAACTGCAACGCGCCAGAGACTCCCTGGTGGCAAGGAGTAAGGGATAGTCGCGATCGACTGGCAGGGCGTCGGCTGGCTTGACGATGTCAGCCAAATCCGGGGGGATACCAGGAAACCCTCCGTCAGGCTGCTCGAGATCACGGCAGCTCAGCGCTAGGCGCCCACCTGTAGAGGGAGGAATTCTTTCACCATGCGTGTTACTAAAGGCGCACGGATCGTCGCCGGTGCCGCGCTGCTCGCGGTCGCGGTCGCCGCGTGTGGCAGTGGCGCCTCGGGTGGCGGCGACTCCGCCGGGGGCAGCGCGGACACGCCTGTCCGCATGCGAATCGGTGAGCCCCAGGAGCTGCTGAACCCGCAGAACACGACCGAGACCGAGGGTGCCGAGGTACTTGGCGCCATCTTCGACCCGCTCGTCTCCTACGACGAGAACAAGCAGCCCGTCGAAGAGGCCGCCGAGTCCATCACCACGGAGGACAGCAAGGTCTGGACGATCAAGCTGAAGTCCGGGTACACGTGGCACGACGGCACCCCGGTGACGGCCGCGGACTACGCCCGCGCCTGGAACTACGCCGCCCTGCAGGACAACGCCATGAGCTCGTCCTACTTCTTCGGCCGCATCGACGGCTACGAGGACGTGCACCCCGGTGAGGGCAAGACGCCGACGGCCAAGGAGATGAAGGGCATCAAGGTCGTCGACGACCAGACTTTCGAGGTCACGCTGTCGGCGCCGTTCTCGCAGTTCAAGACGATGCTCGGCTACACCGCCTTCTACCCGATGCCCGAGTCGGCCATCGGCCCCGACGGCAAGGTGACCCAGGCCTACGGCGAGAAGCCGATCGGCCAGGGCCTGTTCAAGCTGGACAAGCCCTACAAGAAGGGCACCGACACCACCCTCGACCTGACGGTCTACGACAAGTTCCCGGGTGAGAAGCCGAAGAACTGGACCAAGCTCCAGTTCAAGGTCTACACCAGCTCCGAGACGGCGTGGAACGACCTCCAGGCCGACAACCTCGACATCCACGACCAGCTGCCGGCCACCGCGATCTCCACGGCCAAGGCCACGCTCGGTGACCGTTACCACGACGAGCCCGACGCCGCCGTCGCGTACATCGGCGTGCCGCTGGCGTACAACAAGGAGTTCGACAACGTCGACGTCCGCAAGGCCATCTCGATGGCGATCGACCGCAAGACGATCACCGAGACGGTCTTCTCCGGCACGACCTCCCCGGCCGACGACTTCATCAACCCGGCCATCCCCGGCTACCGCCAGGGCGCCTGCACCGCCTGCGCGTACAACCCGGCCGAGGCCAAGAAGCTGTACGAGGCGGCCGGCGGCCCCAAGAGCATCGAGCTCGGCTACAACGCCGACGGTGGCCACAAGGAGTGGATCGAGGCCGTCGCCAACAACCTGCGGGCCAACCTCGGCATCGAGGTGTCCCCGACGCCGTTCGAGAAGTTCCAGGGTATTCTGGACGCGCTCGACGCCAAGGAGTACAAGGGTCTGTTCCGCATGGGCTGGTCCATCGACTACCCCTCGGCCGAGAACTACCTGACCCCGATCTTCGGCACCGGCTCGATCGGCACCGGCTCCAACTACGGCGGTTACTCCAACAAGGAGTTCGACGAACTGGTGGCCAAGGGCGACCAGGCGCTGGACGCCGCGGAGGGTCTGAAGTACTACCAGCA
Source organism: Nonomuraea aridisoli (assembly GCF_003236395.1). Classification (GTDB taxonomy): domain Bacteria; phylum Actinomycetota; class Actinomycetes; order Streptosporangiales; family Streptosporangiaceae; genus Nonomuraea; species Nonomuraea aridisoli. The sequence goes on from NZ_POUD01000029.1 coordinate 16,119, forward strand.
GGCCGACGACATCCTGCTCAAGGAACTGCCGTACATTCCTGTTTACTTCTACCGGGCCGTCTACGCTAACTCCTCGAAGGTCAAGAACGTCAAGCTCAACCTGCTCAAGCAGATCGAGTGGGCTGACGTCGAGAAGGCCTGACGTCGTTCGCCAGGTGGGCGGCCGCGCCGCCCACCCGTCGAAGGACTGATCTTGGAGGCAGTCGTTCGGGCCCGGGTAAACCACGGACTCCGAGGGGCTGCCTCCAAGCATGTACCGGAGGGCTGAATGGGCCGATATGTAATCAGGCGACTGATCCAGGCGATACCCGTCCTGCTCGGCGCCACACTACTCATCTTCTGCATCGTCTTCGCACTGCCCGGCGACCCCATCGCGGCACTGTTCGGGGACAAGCGCCCGGACCCCGCCATCGCGGAGGTCCTGCGCGAGCAGTATCACCTGAATGATCCGCTGCTGCTGCAGTACTGGTACTACATCAGCGGCGTTCTCTTCCGCGGCGACTTCGGGGTGAACTTCGCCGACGTCCCGGTCTCCCAGATCATGGCGGGCAAGTTCCAGATCACCCTGAACCTCGCCCTGACCGCGCTGGTCATGGAGGCCGTCATCGGCGTCGGACTCGGCCTGTGGGCGGCCCTGCGCCGTGGCAAGGCCACCGACACCGCGATCCTCGCCTCGACGCTGGTCCTGATCTCGGTGCCCACGCTGGTCACCGGCTTCGTGCTGCAGCTGGTGCTCGGCGTGAAGGTCAAGCAGTGGACCGGGCTCGACATCTTCCCCGTCGCGGGCACGGCCGAGGGCCTGCGCGCCTACCTGCTGCCGGGCTTCGTGCTCGCCGGGGCGTCCATCGCGTACCTGACCCGGCTCACCAGGACCAGCCTGGCGGAGACCCTGCGCTCCGACTACATCCGCACGGCCACCGCCAAGGGCCTGTCCAGACGCCGCGTCGTCGGCCGGCACGGGTTGCGCAACGCGCTGATCCCCCTGGTCACCTATCTGGGCGCCGACCTCGGTCAGCTCATGGGCGGCGCGGTGATCACGGAGACGATCTTCAATCTCCAGGGCATCGGCAACCAGCTCTTCCAGTCGGTCTACCTGCGTGAGCAGCCGGTCGTCGTCGGCATCGTCACCGTGCTGGTGCTGATCTACATCCTGGCCAACCTGGTCGTCGACCTGTTGTACGCCGTGCTCGACCCGAGGATCCGCTATGAGTAACCCAACCCCGCCGGTCGGGCCGGGACTCCCGGAGACGCAGACCATGGTCTCGGACACGGTCACCGCCCCGGCGCCGGAACGCCAGGGCAGGCACGCCAAGAAGAGCGGCAAGCCCGCCAGCCTGTGGACCGACGCCTGGTACGACCTCAGGCGCCGGCCGACGTTCATCATCTCGATGATCATCATCGTCGTCCTGCTGGTCATGTCGATCTGGCCGTCGCTGTTCACGTCGATCGACCCGTTCAACGCCCGGAGCTGCGACCTGGCCACGGCGCGCCAGGGCCCCAGCGCCGGTCACGTGTTCGGCCGCGACAACCTGGGCTGCGACCTGTACGCGAGAACGGTCTACGGCGCGCGCAACTCCATCGTGATCGGCGTGCTGACCACGGTCCTCACCACGGTCATCGGCGGCCTGCTCGGCATCATCGCCGGCTACCGCAGCGGCATCGTCGACACGGTCGCCTCGCGCATCACCGAGATCTTCTTCGCCATCCCGTCGATCCTCGGCGCGCTGCTGATCGCGGCGACGTTCCGCGGCCAGTACAACAGCATCTTGCTGGTCATCATCGCGCTGTCGGTGCTGGGCTGGCCGATGGTGTACCGGATCATGCGGGCGGCGGTGATCACGGCCAAGAGCCAGGACTTCGTGGTCGCGGCGAAGGCGCTGGGCGCGGGATCGGGCCGGATCATGTTCCGGCACCTGCTGCCCAACTCGCTGGCCTCGGTCATCGTCGTGGGCACGATCAACCTGGGCAACTTCATCGCCGCGGAGGCGGCGCTGTCGTTCCTGGGCGTGGGCGTGCAGTCGCCGGACATCTCGTGGGGCCTGATGATCGCCGACGCGCGCAACCGGTTCCTGGAGGCGCCGCTGCCGCTGGTGATCCCGGCCGTGTTCCTGAGCATCACCGTGCTCGCGTTCATCATGTTGGGCGACGCCGTGCGCGACGCGCTCGATCCGAAGCTCAGGTAGGAGGGATCACGTGAAGAAGACGTCCGCGGACGTGTTGCCCGCCGTGGGAGGGCAGGGCAACGAGCCGCTGCTGGCCGTCGACAACCTGCACGTGGAGTTCCACACACGGGCCGGTGTCGTGCGCGCGGTCAACGGCGTGAGTTACACGGTCGCCCCCGGTGAGACGCTCGCGGTGCTGGGCGAGTCCGGTTCGGGCAAGTCCGTGACGGCGCAGGCCATCATGGGCATCCTCGACATGCCCCCCGCGGTGATCCCCAAGGGGGAGATCCGGTTCAAGGGCACCGACCTGCTCAAGCTGTCGGAGCACGACCGCACGCACGTGCGCGGCCAGCGGATCGCGATGATCTTCCAGGACGCGCTCTCCGCGCTCAACCCGGTGTTCACCGTGGGCTGGCAGATCAGCGAGATGTTCCGGGTGCACCGGGGCATGTCCAAGTCCGAGGCCATGAAGAAGGCCGTCGAGCTGATGGACCGCGTCCGCATCCCGGCCGCCAAGCAGCGCGTGCACGACTACCCGCACCAGTTCTCCGGCGGCATGCGGCAGCGCATCATGATCGCCATGTCGATCGCGCTCGACCCCGAGGTGCTGATCGCCGACGAGCCGACCACGGCGCTCGACGTCACCGTGCAGGCGCAGATCATGGAGCTGCTGGCCGAGCTGCAGCGCGAGAGCCAGATGGGCCTGATCCTGATCACGCACGACCTCGGCGTCGTGGCCGACGTGGCCGACAAGATCGCGGTCATGTACGCCGGCCGCATCGTCGAGAACGCCCCGGTGTACGACATCTACAAGGCGCCGGCGCATCCGTACACGAAGGGTCTGCTCGACTCGATCCCCCGGGTCGACCAGAAGGGCCACGAGCTGTACGCGATCAAGGGCCTGCCGCCCAACCTGCTGGACCTGCCGACCGGCTGCGCGTTCCACCCCCGGTGCCCGCTCCGGCAGGAGAACTGCGTGACCGACGCCCCCCCGCTCTACGAGATCAGCGGCACGCGCGGCAGTGCCTGCCACTACTGGAGGGAGGTCCTCGATGGCGAACGGCGGTGAGCCGGTCCTCGAGGTGCGCGATCTGGTCAAGCACTTCCCGCTGAACCAGGGGATCGTCTTCAAGAAGCAGATCGGCTCGATCAAGGCCGTCGACGGTGTGTCGTTCGACCTGCACAGGGGCGAGACGCTGGGCATCGTGGGCGAGTCGGGCTGCGGCAAGTCCACGCTCGCCAAGGTGCTCATGGCGCTGGAGCGGCCGACGTCGGGCTCGGTGAAGATCGGCGGCCGGGACATCGGCCAGGCCAGGGGCGGCGAGCTCAAGCGCATGCGCCGCAACATCCAGATGGTGATGCAGGACCCGTACACCTCGCTGAACCCGCGGATGACGGTCGGCGACATCATCGGCGAGCCGTACGAGATCCACACCGAGGTGGCGCCGAAGGGCGATCGCCGCAAGAAGGTGCAGGAGCTGCTGGAGGTCGTGGGGCTCAACCCCGACCACATCAACCGTTACCCGCACCAGTTCTCGGGTGGTCAGCGGCAGCGCATCGGCATCGCCCGGGGCCTGGCGCTGCAGCCGGAGATCATCGTCTGTGACGAGCCGGTCTCCGCGCTCGACGTGTCGATCCAGGCGCAAGTGATCAACCTGCTGGAGCGGCTGCAGAACGAGTTCGGGCTGGCCTACATCTTCATCGCCCACGACCTGTCGGTGGTGCGCCACATCTCCGACCGGGTGGGCGTGATGTACCTCGGCAAGTTCGTCGAGCTGGGCAAGGACGCCGAGATCTACGACCGGCCGGCACATCCGTACACGCAGGCGCTGCTGTCGGCGGTGCCGGTGCCCGACCCCGAGGGCCGGGAGCGGCGCGAGCGGATCATCCTGCAGGGCGACCCGCCGTCGCCGGCGAACCCGCCGAGCGGGTGCCGGTTCCGTACGCGGTGCTGGAAGGCGCAGGAGATCTGCGCCCAGGAGGAGCCGCTGCTGCAGATCCGGCCGGGCACGGGGCACCTGAGCGCCTGCCACTTCGCCGAGACGCACGACGTGGTGCACGCGGGCTGACCCGCCGCACGGGCCCCCGGGAGTTTCTTCTCCCGGGGGCCTTCGTGCGTCAGTGGCGTTCGCGGCGGCGCAGGAGCACCCGCGCCGACATCGCGAGCACCAGCAGCACCATGCCCGCGACCACCGGCGACCTGGAGGCCGGGGACGTCCTGATCTGGGCGGAGCCGCGGGTGGCCAGCCGTTCGGCCTCGCGCAGCGCGAGCAGCGCGTTGACGACGCCGTGGCCGTAGGCGGGGCTGTAGCCGTCGGCGGGCCGCCGCCTGGTGCCGAGCTCGATGGCCATGCGCACGTGGTAGGGCGACATGGCGGGGTGGGCCGAGCGGATGAGCGCCGCGATGCCCGCGACCATGGCCGCCGCCGAGCTGGTGCCGTCGCTCACCACGTACGAGTCGCGGGCGTCGGCGGTGACGATGTCGGTGCCGGGCGCCACGACCGACACGTAGTACTGCCGGTTGGAGAACGGCGCCACCTTCAGCCGCCGGTCCACCGCGCCCACCGCGATCACGCCGGGGTAGGCGGCCGGGAAGTTCTTCCTGTTGGCGGAGTCGCCGTCGTTGCCCGCCGAGGCGACGAGCACGCAGCCCTTGCCGATCGCGTACTGGACGGCCTCCTCCTCCGAGGCCGAGCCCTCCCAGGATCCGCTGCCGCCGCCGAGCGACATGCTGATCACGTCCGCGCCGTGGTCGGCGGCGTACCGGATGCCCCTGGCGAGGGCGTCGCGCCCGCCGAAGCGCTCTTTGCCGCGGCGCGGGTCGCCGGACTCCAGCGTGACGCGGACCGACAACACCGTCGCGGCGGGAGCCACCCCGAGCACGCCGTCCCTGCCGTCGTCGCCGTGCCCGCGGCCGGCGATCAGGCTGGCCATGGCGGTGCCGTGGCGGCCCGACGGGCCGCGGCCGTAGCCGGTCAGGTCGGGGCCCTGGATCACGGCGCCCCGCAGGTCGGGGTGGCGGGCGTGCACGCCGGTGTCGAGGACGGCGACCACGACGCCCTCGCCCTTGGCCGTGCGCCACGCCTCCGGCAGGCGCAGCGCGGCGAGCTGCCACTGACCGGCCCTGGCGGCCTCGGCCACGTCGTCGGCGGCGCCGGCGGCACCGGCCACGAGCCCGCCGGCCAGGCCGGCCACCAGGAAACCGGCGATCAGGCGCTTCATACGCTCAGCGTCCGGTGGAGGGCGGCGGCCAGCTGCCAGGCGGCGTCGCGCAGGCGCGGCATGACCAGGTCTCCCGGCTGGTACGCCCGCCCGTCGGCGTAGCCCGCGGCCGTCGCGACCAGGTAGCGCTCGGCGCAGGGGACGACGACGCCGGTGACGTACTGGCGTTCGCCGAACCGCTCGGCGGGACCGCCGGGGAAGGCCACCGGCCGCACGGTCGCCGGCCGCCCCGCGCCGCGCAGGCCCGCGCGGGGCCGGTCGAGCACGGCGACGCCCACGGTGGCGACGAAGGTCTGCGTGCTGTCGGCGTACGTGGCGCGCAGGGTCGTACGGCAGCCGGGCGGCACGGCGTCGCGCTGGAACGCCTCCCGGCAGGAGGCCGTGGGCGCGACCCCGGCCAGCACGTACGTGACGCGGGCGCCCGACGGGCTGACCCCGGTGACCGTGGCGGGGAAGACCCGCGCGACCGGCCAGGGAGGAGGAGGCTCCGGCGCGGGCGGCCAGATCGCGGACAGTATGGAGAGCAGGACGAGAGAGAGGTGGTGGCACACAGGGGACCTCGAACGGGGTGGAGGGACGCCCGATCAGTCCGTGCATTCTGACATGCGACTCGCCGCTCAATCCGACGGTTCAGTAAACAGCCCGATACGCGGAGTAGTTCCGATCTGTGAATTTTGTCCTAGTTAATAGGTGTAAGTCGGACGTGTGCGCCCGGGGGAAGGCCCAGCCGCTGCGCCGCGTCCCCCGCGTTCACCGCGATCGCGATCAGCCCGGCGGAGTCCTCGAAGGCCACCAGCTCGCCGGGCGGCACCGCCGCGTACGTCTCCCGGTACGGCAGCGACAACTGCCGCCGCCCCAGCCACACGCCCAGCGTGTCGCCCACCCGCACGCCCAGTGCCTGCAGGTCGCCGGCCGCGATCGACAGCTGCGTGTTGCCGTAGCGGTCGACCGAGACGACCTCGCCCTCCACCGAGCCCTCGCGCACCAGCGACGTCGGCTCGGGCAGCGCGACCAGCCGGGACACCGGCACCTCGGGCCCCAGCCCGGACGGCCGCAGCCCGGCCGCGAGCCGCCCGGCGACCGGCGCGAACACGTCGCGCCCCAGGAAGGTCGGCGACACCGGCCGCAGGAAGTGCTCCTCGTTGCTGATCTCGTACGCCGTCCGCGCGCCGCCGCAGGCGTGCACCGCCCACGACAGCAGCCCGTTGTCGGGCCCGATGAAGACCCGGCCGCCCGCCTCGATCGCCACCGCGCGCCGCGCGCCGCCCGCCCCCGGATCGACCGCGCCGATGTGCACGCCCTCGGGGAGGTAGGGGATGGTCTGGGCGAGAATCGCCGCGCCGCGCCGTACGTCGCCGGCGGGGATCAGGTGGCACACGTCGATCACCCGGGCCTCGGGGGCGATGCCGGCGATGACTCCGTGACAGGCGGCCACATAGCCGTCCTCGAGCCCGTAGTCGGTGAGAAGCGTGATGACAGTGGTCACATCTGGTGACTGTACGTCTCGCAAACCGTCGTGAACAGCCGCACCGCGCACATTACGATGGGCACGCCTGCCCCTTCCGAGGAGGACACCATGGGAGCTCCGCTCAGCGGTGACGATGCTGCCCAGGAGCCGTCCCGCCGTCCACTGTCCGACCGCGAGATCGAGATCCTCGCCTTCGAGCGCCACTGGTGGCGCCACGCGGGCGCGAAGGAACAGGCCATCAAGGAGACCTTCGGCCTGTCCGCCACCCGCTACTACCAGTTGCTCGGCGGGCTGATCGACCGGCCGGAGGCGCTGGAGCACGACCCCATGCTGGTCAAGCGGCTGCGCCGGTTACGCGCCACCCGCCAGCGCGACCGCGCGGCCAGAAGGCTTGGCATGCGCCCCTGACCCGGTGGGTACGGGGGCCGCGTGAAGAACATCCCTGGAATGGAAGCGATCCTGAGCGATCCGGCGGGCGCCGTGATCGGGCTCGACTTCGACGGCACCCTGTCTCCCATCGTGCCCGACCCGGCCAAGGCCGTGATCCACCCGAAGGCGCCCGGCGTCCTCGCCGAGCTGGGCGCCCACGTCCTCTCGATCGCCATCGTGACCGGCAGGCCCCCGGCCACCGCCCTTGAGCTCGGCCCCGGCCTGGCCGACGTCCCGAACCTGGTCGTGCTCGGGCACTACGGCTTCGAACGCTGGGAGGCCGGGCGCGTCTCCGCCCCGCCGCCCCCGCCCGGAGTGCCGCGGGCCGAGGCGGAGCTGCCGCTGTTGCTCGACTCGCTCGGCCTGGACGGCGTGACCATCGAGGACAAGGGCCGGGCGGTGGCTGTGCACACCCGGCGCAGCCCCGACCCCGAGGGCGCGCTGGCCGCCCTGCGCGAGCCGCTGGCCAAGCTGGCCGGCGCGCACGGCCTGGTGATCGAGCCCGGGCGTATGGTGCTGGAGCTGCGGCCGCCCGGCATGGACAAGGGGCAGGCGCTCAGTCTCTTCCTGGCCGAGCGGAACGCGCGCTCGGTGATGTTCGCCGGCGACGACCTCGGCGATCTGGCCGCCTTCGACGCCGTACGCGCCTCGGGGCTGCCCGGGGTGACGGTGTGCAGCGGCTCGGCCGAGGTGACGGCGCTGCGCGAGCGGGCCGACATCGTGGTCGACGGGCCGGAGGGGATCGTGGCGCTGCTGGCGGAGCTGGCGTCGGCGTTCAGCCGTTCGTGACTCGCCTGCAAGTCCGTGTCCTTAGTCTCGGCGCATGTCCAAGCGCTTCCTCGCCGTCGCCGCCACGGCCGCGGCCGCCGTACTCGCCGTTCCCGCCGCCGCCCACGCCGCTGCCACCCAGCCGCTGAAGCTCCGGGGCGGGCTGACGCTCCACCTGCCCATCGAGTGGGAGGTCCAGCGCGTCAACCCCGACTGGACCAGGGTGGTCACCGGCACGTGCGCCCACCCCCGCGGCGAGTACGGCACCCCGAAGTGCGACAGCTTCTGGATCCTCGGCCCGAAGGCCATCAAGGTGGGCAACGAGCTCTTCCGGCCGTACACCGGCGCGAAGCCCTTCTATCCCGCCACCGACGTGCAGAGGTGCCCGCACAACGGCAAGTGGGGCCAGATCCTCGGGGCGGCGCGGGCCAAGGGGCTGCGCCAGGTCGGCCCCGGCCACCGGGCGGCCTACCGCGAGTGGAAGGCCACCTGCGTCTCCTACGCCGACGGGGCCGTGAAGTCGCGGTACGTGCAGCGCGAGTGGTACCTGCCGCAGACCCGCGTCCTCGTCGTCGACCAGTGGAACACCCCGGGCCTGGCCGACGCGCTCAAGCACGCCGACTGGAAATGAGCACCCCGGCGACGGCCAGCCCGATCAGGACCGGCACCAGCAGGAACGCGGTGCGGGTGCCGAACCCGTCGGCCAGTGCGCCGAGGGCCAGCGGGCCGGCCGCCATGGCCGCGCCCGCCCAGATCGGCGAGGCCGCCGCCGCCAGGTCCGCCCGGCCGCCCGAGCCGGTGATCAGGCCGGTCATGGCCAGCGGGAAGTGCAGAGACGCGCCGAGCCCGCAGAGCGCCAGCCCGGCGTACGACAGCGCGGGGTGGGTGCTGAGCCAGAAGGCCAGCCAGCCCGCGAACGTCACCGCCAGCGCCCCGGTGAACAGCGGCGCCGGCGGCAGCCGCAGCGCCAGCTGCGTCCCGGCGAAGCGCCCCGCCGCCAGCCCGGCCGTGAACGCGGTCAGCCCGGTGGCCGCCGCCGCGGCGCTCAGGCCCGTACGGGAGGCGAACAGGTCGGCCGCCCACAGGTTGAACGTGAACTCCATCGCCACACAGCAGAACAGCACCAGCCCCGCCACGTGGAAGCGCCAGCCGGGCCGCGCGGCCGGGCCACCGGCGACGTCCGCCGCCTGGCGCGCCTCGGGCCGGACCCGGGCCATCGCCAGCGCGAGCAGGACGCTGGCGACCGGCGTGACCAGCATCGCGGCCCGCCAGCCGAGCGCGGACTGCGCGACCACGCTGAGCCCGAACGTCACCGCCATGCCCACCACGACGCCGACCGCGTTGGCCTCGCTGATCGCCGCGGGACCGGCGGGGCCGTGGTGGTCGCTGAGCGCCGCCATGGCCGTGTAGAGCAGGATCGAGCTGAAGCCGCCGGAGACGCCGTAGCCGAGCAGCGTCAAGGCGAGGGCGTCGGACGGCAGCACCAGCAGCACGCCGGCGTTCATGCCGGCCAGGCCGATCCAGCTCGTCACGTGGCGGCCGAATCTGCGGGTGAGCAGGGGCAGGGCGAGGCCGGCCGCGATCGTGCCGAGGGCCATGGCGGTGCCGTGCAGCCCGGCCACGGTGGCGGAGGTGCCCTGGTCGGCGCGCAGCAGCGGGAGCGCGGCGCTCAGGCCGTAGAGGTAGCTCGCGAAGGTGCCGAGCTGGAAGTAGACGAGCCAGGTCGGGCGGTCTCTGACCAGCCGGACGCGGGGTAAGACCGAGGTCACCCGGCAGCTCCCTGGACGGGGGGATGAGGCCCTTTCATGCTAGGGCGTCGAGCTGGGCGGCCAGCCACCTGTCCGGGGGCAGCGCCGTGGCCGCGGCGTGCAGCTGCTCGCGCCGCCTGCGGCGCTCCTCCTCGGGCATGACCAGCGCCTCGTGCAGCGCCGCGGCCGTGCCGCTGATGTCGTACGGGTTGACCAGCAGCGCGTGCGGGCCCAGCTCGGCCGCCGCGCCGGCCTCCCGCGAGAGCACCAGCGCGCAGTGCGGCGAGAGCACCGGGCCCTCCTTGGCGACCAGGTTCATGCCGTCGCGGATCGGGTTGACAAGCAGCACGTCGGCCAGCCGGTACGCGGCCAGCGAGCGCGGGTAGTCGTCGTCGACGTTGAGGATCACCGGGTCCCAGTCCTCGGTGGCGTAGGCGTCCTCGATCTCCTGGGCGCAGCGCTGCACCGACGCGGTGTACTCGCGGTATTCGGGCAGGTCGTGGCGGCTCGGGTAGGCGAAGGCCAGGTGGACCACCCGCCCGTGCCACTCGGGGTGGGCCGCCAGGAACTCGCCGTAGGCCACCAGCCCGCGCACGATGTTCTTCGACAGCTCGGTGCGGTCGATGCGGACGATCAGCCGGCGGTCGCCGACCTGCTCCCTGAGCGCCGTCATGTGCGACTCGACGTCGGGCTCGCCGGCCCGCTGCCACAGCGCCGCCCCGTCGACGCCCAGGGCGTGCACGCCGATGCGGGTCGTACGGCCCTGGTGGGTGACCGTGCGGGCGACGCGGTCGGCCTCGGCGCCGAGCAGCCGCTCGCAGCAGTCCATGAACAACTGCGCCCACCGGTCGGTGAGGAACCCGGCGTGGTCGGCCCCGAGGATGCCTTCGAGCACCTCGCGGGCCACCTCGTCGGGCAGCAGCGAGAAGTATTCGGGCGGCGCCCAGGGCGTGTGGCTGAAGTGGGCGATGCGCAGGTCGGGCCGCTCGGCTCGGAGCATCGCCGGAGTCAGCGTCAGGTGGTAGTCCTGCACCATCACGCGGGCGCCGTGACCGGCCTCCTCGGCCAGCGCCAGCGCGAACGCGCCGTTGTAGTCGCGGTACGACTCCCACTCGCGCTCGAACTTCGTGCCGAAGTTGGGCGCGTTGGGGATGTCGTAGAGCAGGTGGTTGACGAACCACAGGGTGGAGTTGGCCACGGCGTTGTAGGCGCGGTGGAAGGTGGCCGGCGGGATGTCCAGCATCCGCACCGGTCCGGTGTCGTAGCCGGCGTGGTCGATGCGCCCCCCGGGAGCCTGGCGTACGGCGCTGCGGTCGCCGTCGGACAGCGCGGCGCAGACCCACAGCACGCCGTCGTCCTTGACCACCCCCGACAACCCGGAGACCAGGCCCCCGCCACCGCGTTTCATGGTCAGCTCGCCTCCGTCGGAGACGGTGAAGGAGACCGGACCCCTGTTGGAGGCCACCAGGACGCTGTTCATCGATTACCTCCGAGGAGACCGGCAGTGGAGCGTGAGGCCGGGCCGCGACGGTCGGAATCCCCTCCCTTCCGGAAGGAGGACGTCACCCGGGCTCCCTTCGATCTAGGATCCCAGCTATGGCGCTTGATGAGCTAACCGAGGAACTCGCCCGCTCCGCCGCCGCGGGGGACCACCGCGCGCTGGGCGAGCTCCTGGCGCGGATCGAGCCCGATGTGATGCGGCACTGCTCGCGGATCCTGCCCTACCACCAGGACGCCGAGGAGGCCTCGCAGGACACGTTGCTGGCGGTGGCCCGCAACATCGGGCGGTTCGAGGGGCGGGCGAGGTTCAGCACCTGGCTGCACATCGTGACGGCCAACTGCGCGCGCACGACGTACCGGTCGCTCAAGCGCAGGGCGGCCGAGCAGACCTCCGACGAGCTGCCCATGCAGAAGCCCGACGCGCGGCGGGTGAGCGTGATCGCCGGCTCGCGGCTCGACCTGCTCGACGCGATGGAGGCGCTGGAGGCCGACAAACCCGACCTGGCGCAGGCGCTGGTGCTGCGCGACATCGTCCAGCTCGACTACAACGAGGTGGCCGAGCAGCTCGGCATCCCGCTCGGCACCGCGAAGTCCCGCATCCACCAGGCCCGCAAATACGTGCAGGCCGTGCTGGGCGACGACTACCGCTGAGACCGTACGTCTCACATATTGAGACAGGTGGTAATATCGGCCACTTAAGCGGGTAGAGTCCATTTCAACAACTTCATATTGCTCATCCAGAGGGGTGGAGGGACCGGCCCTGCGAAGCCCCGGCAACCCTCCCGGCTTGTGACTCGCGACCTGGCGAGGCCGACCGGGACAAGGTGCCAATTCCGGTTCGCGGTCAAGGTGGCCGTGGGCGAAGATGAGGGAAGGCCTCGCTTCATGTCGCTCGACTTTGGTCCTGCTGTCGCTCTGTCCTGCCGCGAGTGCGGCGCTCGTTACCCGCTCGGTCCCATCTTCGCCTGCGAAGAGTGTTTCGGGCCGCTCGAGGCGGCCTACGAATTCGGCGAGGTAACGCGGGCGCAGATCGAATCCGGCCCCGCCAGCATCTGGCGTTACCGCGCGCTGCTTCCCGTTCCGGCTGACGTGACCAATAAGCCCAATATGAACCCGGGCTGGACACGATTGGTCAAGGCCGGAAACCTCGGGCGAGCGCTCGGCATCAACTCGCTTTATGTGAAGGACGATTCCGGAAACCCCACCCACTCCTTCAAGGACCGGGTGGTCGCGATGGCCGTCGAAGCGGCGCGCAACTTCGGTTTCCACACCCTTTCCTGCTCGTCCACCGGCAATCTCGCGGGCGCGGTCACGGCCGCCGCCGCGCGGGCCGGTCTCGAGGCGTGCGTGTTCATCCCGGCCAACCTGGAAAAGGCCAAGATCGCCATGGCCCGCGTCTTCGGCGGGAAACTCGTCGGCATCGAGGGCACGTACGACGAGGTCAACCGGTTCTGTTCGGAGCTGATCGGCGACCCCATGGGTGACAAGTGGGGCTTCGTCAACGTCAACCTGCGGCCGTACTACGCCGAGGGCTCCAAGACGCTCGCGTACGAGATCGCCGAGCAGCTCGGCTGGCGGCTCCCTGAGCAGATCATCGTGCCGATCGCCTCCGGCTCGCAGCTCACGAAGATCGACAAGGGCTTCAAGGAGCTCGTCGCGCTGGGCCTGGTGGAGGACACCCCGTACAAGATCTTCGGTGCGCAGGCCGCCGGGTGCTCGCCGGTGTCGACGGCGTACAAGGCGGGCCATGACGTCGTGCAGCCGGTCAAGCCCGACACCATCGCCAAGTCGCTGGCCATCGGCAACCCGGCCGACGGGCCGTACGTGATCGACATCGCCCGGCGCACGGGCGGCGCGGTCGAGGACGTCACCGACGCCGAGATCGTGCGGGCGATCAAGCTGCTCGCCTCGACCGAGGGCGTCTTCGCCGAGACCGCGGGCGGCGTGACCGTCGGTGTGCTGAAGAAGCTCACCGAGACCGGGCAGCTCGACCCCGACGCCCTGACCGTGGTGCTCAACACCGGCGACGGCCTCAAGACGCTCGACGCGATCAGCGGCGACGCCGAGCCCACGGCCGTCATCAAGCCCTCTCTCGACGCGTTCCGCGCGACTGTCTGACAACCAGGAAAGGCAAGTTAAATCATGAGCGTTTCTGTGCGGATTCCCACCATTCTGCGCACCTACACCGGGGGGAACGCGGAGGTCAGCAGCGAGGGCGCGACGCTTCGTGACGTGCTCGCCAAGCTCGACTCCGACTACCCGGGGATCGGCGCGAGAATTCTGGATGAATCGGGCAAGATTCGTCGTTTCGTCAACGTTTACGTCGGGGAAGAGGACGTCCGTTTCGCGGAGGGCCTTGACACCCCCGCACCCGCGGGCACGCAGATCTCCATCATCCCGGCCGTCGCCGGCGGCTGAGCGGCCCGGCCGGCCCCGCCCGACTCCGCACTCCTGAAGGCGCCCCTAGCGGGCGCCTTCTGCTTTTCCGATTTCATTTAACCTTGTACTACCCTCACCGGAGCAAATAGGTAGTGCGTAGATTGACTCTGTTGCCAAACCCCGTGCCACAGGTATGGTCGAGGACGATCGTCTCGGCTGATTTTCTGTTAAGTCGGGCGATTACAGGTCCCGCGGAGGAATGGGCGAGATCTGTGAGACAAGTAAGAGGAGTCGGAAGTGGCGCAGGGCACCGTCAAGTGGTTCAACGCGGACAAGGGCTACGGCTTCATCGCGGTAGACGGTGGTAAGGATGTATTCGTCCATTACTCAGCGATCATGATGGACGGGTATCGGTCTCTCGAGCAGGGTCAGCGCGTCGAGTTCGAGATCACGCAGGGCCAGAAGGGGCCGCAGGCGGAGTCCGTCCGCGCGGTCTGATCAACCGGTCATCGCGGGACGGGTCCGCACGGCGGCGCAGTCCGTGCGGGCCGTCACCCTTCAGTTTCCTTGACTCTCGTACGGCGGGCCGCGTGGCGGCTCGCCGTACAGACTCCATGAACAGGTCGTAAACCCCAGGTGGGGAGGCGTTCGCTTGCACTCGGCAGGGTAGAGTGCTAAACAGTTCGTTGGCACTCTGTGCAGCAGAGTGCCAACTCGGATCGAGACGATGGGGTCTGCCGAACGGAGATGCTGACCCATGCCGTCGCGGGCGTCGGCTCGGTCCCTGACAAGCCACCCTGCATCTGGGAGGTCTAGCCTTATGGCAGCCAAGATGATCGCGTTTGACGAGGACGCCCGGCGCGGTCTCGAGCGCGGTATGAACCAGCTCGCCGACGCCGTGAAGGTGACCCTCGGCCCCAAGGGCCGCAACGTCGTGCTGGAGAAGAAGTGGGGCGCTCCCACGATCACCAACGACGGTGTCTCCATCGCCAAGGAGATCGAGCTCGAGGACCCGTGGGAGAAGATCGGCGCCGAGCTGGTCAAGGAAGTCGCCAAGAAGACTGACGACGTCGCCGGCGACGGCACCACGACCGCCACCGTGCTCGCCCAGGCGCTGGTGCGCGAGGGCCTGCGCAACGTAGCCGCCGGCGCCAACCCGATGGCCCTGAAGAAGGGCATCGAGGCCGCCGTCGAGCGCGTCAGCGAGGAGCTCTCCAAGCTGGCCAAGGACGTGGAGACCAAGGAGCAGATCGCTTCGACCGCCTCCATCTCCGCCGCCGACCCCGAGATCGGCGCGCTCATCGCCGAGGCGATGGACAAGGTCGGCAAGGAAGGCGTCATCACCGTCGAGGAGAGCAACACCTTCGGCCTCGAGCTCGAGCTCACCGAGGGCATGCGCTTCGACAAGGGCATGACGTCGATGTACTTCGTCACCGACTCCGACCGCATGGAGGCCGTGCTCGAAGACCCGTACATCCTGATCGTCAACAGCAAGGTCTCCGCCAACAAGGACCTGCTGCCGCTGCTCGACAAGGTCGTGCAGTCCGGCAAGCCGCTGCTGATCATCGCCGAGGACGTCGAGGGCGAGGCCCTGGCCACCCTGGTCGTCAACAAGATCCGCGGCCTGTTCCGCTCGGTCGCCGTCAAGGCCCCGGGCTTCGGCGACCGCCGCAAGGCGATGCTGAACGACATCGCGATCCTGACCGGCGGCCAGGTCATCGCCGAGGAGGTCGGCCTCAAGCTCGAGACCGCCACCCTCGACCTGCTGGGCCGCGCTCGCAAGGTCGTCGTCACCAAGGACGAGACCACCATCGTCGACGGCGCCGGTGACGCCGAGCAGATCGCCGGCCGGGTCAACGAGATCCGCGCCGAGATCGAGCGCACCGACTCCGACTACGACCGCGAGAAGCTCCAGGAGCGCCTGGCCAAGCTGGCCGGTGGCGTCGCCGTCATCAAGGCCGGCGCCGCGACCGAGGTCGAGCTCAAGGAGCGCAAGCACCGCATCGAGGACGCCGTCCGCAACGCCAAGGCGGCCGTCGAGGAGGGCATCGTCCCCGGCGGTGGTGTCGCGCTGCTGCAGGCCGGCGCCAAGGCGTTCGACAAGCTCGAGCTCAACGGCGACGAGGCCACCGGTGCCGCGATCGTCAAGAAGGCGCTCGAGGAGCCGCTGAAGCAGATCGCCGTCAACGCCGGCCTCGAGGGCGGCGTCGTGGTGGAGCGCGTGCGCAACCTCACCCCTGGTGAGGGCCTCAACGCCGCCTCCGGCGAGTACGTCAACATGTTCGAGTCGGGCATCATCGACCCGGCCAAGGTGACGCGCTCGGCGCTGCAGAACGCCGCCTCCATCGCGGCGCTCTTCCTCACCACCGAGGCGGTCATCGCCGAGAAGCCCGAGAAGACCCCTGCTGCTCCGGCCATGCCGGGCGGCGGCGACATGGACTTCTAGGTCTTTGCGCCTCGACGTACGACAGAGCGGCCCGGTTTTTTCCGGGCCGTTCTTGTTTCTGTACGTCTCCGATGACGTTTCGCGAGGGGGCGGGCGCGGAGCGTGGGGGAAAGTGGTGGCCACACCGACCTCACACGCAAGGAGCAAGAGGATGCTTTCCCGCAGCAAGCGCCTGGCCGGCATCGCCGTCCTGTCCTTCGCCGCCGCCACCGCCGCGATGGCGGCTCCCGCCCACGCCGACGACGACTACTGGGACGACCACCACTACCGGCACGGCTGGGCGTTGCTGACGCCGTACCGGGCGCCGGTGTGCGTGCCGGTCTCGTCGTTCGGCATTCCGCTGGTCGACCGCATCGCCCCCGGCATGGTGGCCTGCGCCTACTAGCGGGGGCCGAGCCGGGCGACGGCGCCCCGCCGGTCGTGGCGGGGCGCCGCCCGCGTCAGACGCCGTAGTAGGCGATGACGTGGCCCCGCGCCAGGGTGTTGGCCGTGATGTTGAAGCCCACCACCGCCGGGCTGGTGTCGCTGTCGACGCCGAGCTTGTCGACGCCCAGGGCGTGCACCGTGAAGACGTAGCGGTGCGGGTCGCCGGGGGGCGGGGCGGCGCCGCCGTACGCCTTCACGCCGTAGTCGTTGCGGGCGTGGACGGCGCCCTCCGGCAGGCCCTTGAAGTCGGGGCCGGTGCCCGCGCCCGTGGGGAGCTCGGTCACCGAGGCCGGCAGGTCGAACAGCACCCAGTGCCAGAAGCCGCTGCCCGTCGGGGCGTCGGGGTCGAAGCAGGTGACGGCGTAGCCGCGAGTGCCCTCGGGAGCTCCCGACCAGCGCAGTTGGGGCGACTGGTTCTGGCCCGACATGCCCCAGTCGTTGAAGACGTGGAGCTCGGCGAGCGTCTCACCGTCGCGGATGTCGTCGCTCTCGACCACGAGCGCGGGGACCGACGGCAGGTGTTCATGGGGAAGGGGTGCGGGCACGGCATCCTCCTAGGTTGAGAGCTGCTTGCCCCGCCATCCTAGAATCGGCCGCGCCCGCCGGATCTCATGCGGTCAGCTCGGCCGGCAGCGGCCTGTCGTGCAGAACGGTGAGCGACGTGACGGCTCGGGTCAGGACGACGTAGAGCCGGGCCAGGCCCCGGGGCTCGGCCTCGACGATGTCGGCCGGTTCGACGACGATGACGTGGTCGTACTCCAGGCCCTTGGCCAGCGTGGCCGGGATGACCAGCAGGCGGTGCTCCTCGGCGGAGTCGGGGTCGAGCACCGCGTGGGGGAGGCCGGCCAGCTCCGCCGAGACCTCGGCCACCCGCGCGTCGGGGACGATCACGCCGATGGAGCCCTCCTTCGCCAGCGCCTCCTTGGCGGCCTCGGCCACCGAGTCGCCCGCGCGTACGGAGAGCGAGCCGGCGCCGGGGCGCAGCGAGCGCGGGGCCGCCAGCCCGGGGGCGATGGAGGGCAGCAGGCGGGCGGCGTAGTCGAGCACCTCGCGCGGCACGCGGAATCCGAGGGTCAGCTCCGTGACCTCGCCCTCCCGCTGGCCGAGGTGTTCGAGCACCGACTGCCACGAGCTGGTCGACCAGGGCGTCGTGCCCTGCGCCAGGTCGCCGAGGACGGTGGCCGAGCCGTTGCGGCAGCGCCGGCCGAGGGCGCGCAGCTGCATCTCGGACAGGTCCTGAGCCTCGTCCACGACGAGGTGGCCGAGCGACGGCGTGCGCTCCATGAGGTCGCCCAGCTCGTCGAGGAGCGCGGCGTCGGCGGCCGACCACTTGGCCGACTTCCAGCTCCGGTACGGTTTCCGCCAGATCAGCATTTCCTGCTCGTCGGGCGACAAGTCGGATTTTGCGGCTTTGGCGAGGAACTCCCGGTCCGAGAGCAGCCGGTACAGCACCTGCTCCGGCGTCAGCTTCGGCCACACCGCGTCCACGATCTGCTTGACCGGCTTCGAACGCGCCACCGCGTCCTGCACCCGGTCGTCGGGCGACTCGCCGCGCTGCTCCATCCGGACCAGCACCATGTGCGCCAGCCGCTGCGCGAGCGCCGCCCGGCCGGGGTTGTAGCGGGTCGTGCCGCGCAGGGAGGCGACGATCTCGCGTACCTCGTAGTCGGCCACCCGATAGCGGTAGGCGCCCTTGGTGAAGACCAGGCCCTCCTCCGGCTTGACGATGTGCAGCCAGAGCGCGCGGTCGAGCACCGCCGCCATCCTGGCGTCGCCCTTCACGGCCGCGACCAGCGGGTCCTCCGGCGCGGCGTGCTCGCCGAGCAGCCCGGCCACCGTGGTCTGGTCGACCTTGACCTCGCCGAGAGCGGGCAGCACCGAGGAGATGTAGGACAGGAAGGCCCGGTTGGGGCCCACGATCATGACGCCCGCCCTGGCCAGCCGCTCGCGGTGGGTGAACAGCAGGTAGGCGGCGCGGTGCAGGCCGACGGCGGTCTTTCCGGTGCCGGGCGCGCCCTGCACGCAGACGGTCTGGGCCAGCGTGGCGCGGACGATCTCGTCCTGGTCGGGCTGGATGGTGGCGACGATGTCGCGCATGGGGCCGGTGCGGGGGCGTTCGATCTCGTCGGTGAGGATCTTCGACGGGCCGAGCTCGACGCCCTCGCTCAGGGGCTCGTCCTCGAACGCGGTCAGCGCGCCGCCGTGGTAGCCGAAGCGGCGCCGGCGTACGACGCCCATCGGGTCGGACGGGCTGGCCTGGTAGAACGCGCGGGACACCGGCGCCCGCCAGTCGATGACCAGCGGCTTGCTGTGGCCGTCGTGGACGTGGCGGCGGCCGACGTAGATGGTGGTGGGCAGGTCGACCGGCTCACGGTCGCTGTGCTCCTCGTCGCTCTCTCGTCCCGAGCGCTCGGGGGACTCGCGGTCGAGGCGGCCGAAGAACAGCGGGGTGTCGGCGTGGTCGGCGAGGGCGGCCACGCGCTGGTCGAGCAGCGACTGCAGGATCTGCTGCGACACCCAGTCGCCGGCCGCGTCGGCCGAGAGCGACTGCGCGTGCTCGCGCATGGCTTTCAGCGCGGCTCTCGACGCGGCCAGGTGGGCCTGCTCGGCGGCGAGTACGTCAGCGGGTATGTCGGGTGCCAGCTGGGATGCGGGCATGCGGAAGCGCCTCCCTGTGGGTTTCGGAGGTGGTCTAAGGCAGCGAATCCGCCAGTTTAGCGATGACTCCGGCACGCTTCCAAAGCATTTACCGAGCGGGGGTGGGGTACGCACAAGACGTGGTCCGGCTCCGTTATTCGCCGATCATCCCCACGATCGCGAGCTTCCTGCTGGCGGCGCTCTGGGCGCTGTCGGTGTTCGCGGGGTGGGGGCTGCAGGCGTTCTGCGCGGGTGGGGAGGCGGCGTGCGCGCAGCGGCTCGGCGCAGTCACGGGCGTGTCAGGGTTGTTCGCCGCGGCGGCCGCCGTCTGCACGGCCGGCGCCTGGTTGCTGCCCTTCTCCCGTCGTGACCAGCGGGCGTTCACCCGCGTGATGGGCGCCGGGATGCTGGCCTGGATCGCGGCCGAGGGCGTGCTGTTCCTGGGCGGCCTGCTGGTGCGCTGACCCCCAAACCGAACAACCGGGAAATACCGAAAAATTCGGGCATATCAGGTGGGTTTGTCGGATCATGGGGGTATGTCGCAGGCGCCGTGATAGTACGCAGGTGAGGGGGGTGGTTCGATTGTCGACCCGCGGAGTCTCCTGGACGTGAGACCCACGCTGAACGCCTGGCCGCTCGGCGCGAGCGGCCGGGCACCCGGCGTCACACCCCGCCGAGCACGTCGTCGGCGTCGATGATCTGGTACGCGTACCCCTGCTCGGCCAGGAACCGCTGCCGGTGCGCGGCGAACTCCTGGTCGACCGTGTCGCGGCTGACGATCGTGTAGAACCGGGCGCCCCCGCCGTCGGCCTTGGGCCGCAGCACCCGGCCGAGCCGCTGGGCCTCCTCTTGACGCGAGCCGAACGTGCCCGACACCTGGATGGCGATGGCCGCCTCCGGCAGGTCGATGGAGAAGTTGGCCACCTTCGACACCACCAGCACCTGGATCTCCTTGTCGCGGAACGCCTGGTAGAGGCGCTCGCGCTCCTTGATCCGGGTGTCGCCCTTGATGACCGGCGCGTTGAGGTGCTCGCCGAGCTCGTCGAGCTGGTCGATGTACTGGCCGATCACCAGGACCTGCTCGCCGAGGTGGCGGCGGACGAGGGCCTCGGTCACGTGGGTCTTGGACGGCGTGGTGGCGCAGAACCGGTAGCGCTCCTCCGACTCGGCCATCGCGTACGCCAGCCGCTCGTCGTCGGTCAGCGTCACTCGCACCTCGACGCAGTCGGCCGGGGCGATCCAGCCCTGGTTCTCCATCTCCTTCCAGGGCGCGTCGTAGCGCTTGGGCCCGATCAGGGAGAACACGTCGCCCTCGCGGCCGTCCTCGCGCACCAGCGTCGCGGTCAGGCCGACGCGGCGGCGGGCCTGGAGGTCGGCGGTCATCCGGAAGATCGGCGCGGGCAGCAGGTGGACTTCGTCGTAGACGATCAAACCCCAGTCACGCGCGTCGAACAGCTCCAGGTGGCTGTAGACGCCTTTGCGCCGGGTGGTCATCACCTGGTAGGTGGCGATGGTGACCGGGCGGATCTCCTTCTTCGTGCCGGAGTATTCGCCGATCTCGTCCTCGGTCAGGGAGGTGCGCTTGAGCAGCTCGGTCTTCCACTGGTGGGCCGAGACGGTGTTGGTGACCAGGATGAGCGTGGTGGCCTGGGCGTGGGCCATGGCGGCCGCGCCGACGATCGTCTTGCCGGCGCCGCAGGGCAGCACGACCACGCCGGAGCCGCCGTGCCAGAACGCGTCGGCCGCGTCGCGCTGGTAGGGGCGCAGCGACCAGCCCTCCTCCAGCAGCTTGATCGGGTGGTGCTCGCCGTCGACGTAACCCGCCAGGTCTTCGGCCGGCCAGCCCAGCTTGAGCAGGGCCTGCTTGACGTTGCCGCGGTCGCTCGGGTGGACGATGACCGAGTCGTCGCCGATGCGCTCGCCCAGCATCGGCTGGATCTTCTTCGAGCGCAGCACCTCTTCGAGCACGGCCCGGTCGGTCGAGGTCAGCACGAGGCCGTTGACCGGGTCCTTCTCCAGGCGCAGCCGGCCGTAGCGCGCCATGGTCTCGGCGATGTCGACGAGCAGGGCGTGCGGCACCGGGTAGCGGCTGAAGCCGATCAGCGCGTCGATGACCTGCTCGGCGTCGTGGCCCGCGGCGCGGGCGTTCCACAGGGCGAGCGGGGTGACGCGGTAGGTGTGGACGTGTTCGGGGGCACGCTCGAGCTCGGCGAACGGCGCGATCGCCTTGCGGCACGCGTCGGCTCGCTCGTGGTCGACCTCGAGCAGCAGCGTCTTGTCCGACTGGACGATCAGCGGTCCATCGCTCACTTGCGTTTCTCCGTGGGGTCAGTGCGGGGCCTTGCGCAACAGGACCATCGTCTCCTGATCCCGGCTCCCCCGCTCCGACTCTCCAACAACGGCGAGGCCGTGATTAGTCCGGCGTCAGTCCTCGAGGTAGCCGCTGAAGCCCAGGAAGAGGAACGTGCCGATGCTCAGCACGAAGCCCAGGCCGAACAGCACCCAGCTCCAGATCACGAGGGTGCGGGCGGTCCGCGGCTCTGTGCGGGACTTGCCCAGCGCGAGGCCGGCGCAGATGGCGCCGGGCGCTCCCAGGAAGTTGCAGCAGCTGACGAGCGCGATGAGGTTGAGCACGAGCGAGACGATGGCGTTGGCCATGGGCCCGTCGCCGCGTGGGGGTGGCTGAGGGCCGGGGCCGTACTGCGGGGGAGGCTGCTCGCCGTAGGGCGAGCCGTACGGGATGTACGGATATCCCGGCGGGTCCTGACTCATGTTCACCTCCAGACAGGTCAACACTTATCACGGAATGGGCACACGTCTTGGCCGGTGTGCGCGTTCCGGTCAGGGCAGGATGCCTTCGTGCAGGGCGCGGAGTACGGCGTTGGTGCGGTCGCGGGCGTCGAGTTTGAGCAGGATCGTGGAGACATGGTTCTTCACCGTGCCCTCGGCCAGGAACAGCGCGCCGGCGATCTCGCGGTTGCTGTAACCCTCGGCCACGAGCCGCAGCACCTCCAGCTCCCGTTCGGTGAGCTCCTGTCTCGGCGGCGCGTCGGCGCCGGACGGTGACGGCCCGGAGCGGATGGCGCGCAGCAGCCGGTCGGTGATCGAGGGGGCGATGAGCGTGCCGCCGTCGGCCAGGGTGCGCACCGCGCGGGTCAGCTGCTCCAGGGTCACGTCCTTGAGGAGGTAGCCGCGCGCGCCCGCCCTGAGCGCGTCCAGCACGAGGGCGTCGTCGTTGAAGGTCGTCAGGACGAGGACCGGCGTCTCGACGCCGAGCTCGCGGAGGCGTTGCAAGGTCCAGATGCCGTCGTACCGGGGCATTCTCAGGTCGAGCAACACCACGTCCGGCGTGGCGGACGCGATGACGTCGAGTGCCGCCCGCCCGTCGTCGGCCTCGCCGACGACGTCGACCTCGGCGATCTCCAGCAGGCTGCGGATGCCCTGCCGGACGAGGGTCTGGTCGTCGACCAACACGACGCGGGTCACGACGCCGGCGCCCGGGCGATGACCTGGAAGCCTCGCCGGCCGTCGATGCGCACGTCGCCGTCGAGCGCCTCGAACCGCTCGACCAGCCCGCTCAGCCCGTTGCCGAGGATCGGGTCGGGGGCGCCGCGGCCGTCGTCGGTGGCGGTCAGGCGTACCGCGTCGCCGTCCGGTGCGATCTCGATCCACAGCTCGCGCGCGTCGGCGTGCCGGATCGTGTTGGTGACGACCTCCTGTACGGCCCGCACGAGCGCGGCGGTCGTCTCCTCGCCGACCCGTACGCCCGGCGCGACCTCGATCGACACCTCGAGCCCGGGCAGGTCGCGCACGATCTGACGCAGTGCCGCCTCGAGGTCGGGGGACTCGGTGCGCATCCGGCCGACGGTGGCGCGTACGTCGGCCAGGAGGTCGCGGGTGACCCGGCCGGCGCGCTCGACATGCTCCCTGGCCCGTTCCCCGTCACGGTGCCGCGCCGTCTCCAGCTCCAAGGTGAGGACGGTGAGCTGGTGTCCGATGAGGTCGTGCAGGTCGCGGGAGATCCGCAGCCGCTCGGCGGTCCGCGCCGACTCCGACAGCAGCACGCTCGCCGCCTGCAGCTCGACATGCGCCTCGGTCAGCTTCCCGCGCATCCGCTTCTCCCGCTGGATCGCCAGAGAGCTCAGCAGCGTCGCCACCTGGATGAGCGCGTAGAAGCCGGTCGTGAGGAGCGCGTCGGCGGCGCCGTACCCCGTCCGCAGCACGACCAGGACGAGCACCACGGTGTTGAGCGCCACCACGACGAGGCCGGCCCACGTGGGCACGACGTAGACGCTGATCGCGGCGGCGACCACCAGCAGCACGGGCAGCAGGCCCGGCAGCGTCGCGGACGTCACCACCACCCACGCGGCCACGACCAGCGTCGCGAACGCGGTGTGCCGGACCCATCGCGGATTACGCGAGCCGCCCGCGACGAACACCGCGGCGACGAACACCGCGAACACCGCGATCCACCAGGCCCGGGGGATGAACGTCTCGATCACGCCCAGCACGACCGGGCTGCCGACCACGGCCGACACGACGAACATGGCCACGCCCGACCACTCTTCCGGCCCGAGTCGACGCACGGAATCACCCTAACTCAGCCAATTCGGGCGTCTCAGGTGCCGAAAGTCATGGGTGGAGGACCTGACCTTCGGCACAGGCGGGCGCCCCGCCGGCGTGCCTAACGTCGCCCGTATGGAAAGTGAACCCGCTGCGGTAGACGTCCGGAACCTCAGCAAGCGCTACGGCGGCACGCTCGCGGTGGACGACGTGAGCCTGCGCGTCGCGACGGGCGAGATCTTCGGCGTCCTCGGCACCAACGGGGCGGGCAAGACCACGACGGTGGAGATCATCGCGGGGCTGCGCAGGCCCGACAGCGGACACGTCCGCGTGCTCGGCCTCGATCCGCGGCGCGAGCGCGCCAAGGTCCGCCAGGTGCTGGGGGTCCAGCTCCAGCAGGCGCATCTGCACCATGCGCTGACGGTCGCCGAGCTCATCGACCTGTACGTCAGCTTCTACCCGAATCCGCGACCCGCCCGGGAGCTGCTGGACCTCGTGGGGCTGACCTCGCAACGCACGACCCGGTTCGAGAAGCTCTCCGGCGGCCAGCAGCAGCGGCTGTCCATCGCGCTGGCCCTCGCCGGGCGTCCCAGGGTCGCGATCCTGGACGAGCTCACGACCGGGCTCGACCCGCGGGCGCGCAGGAAGGTGTGGGCCACGGTCGAGCAGCTCCGCGACGAGAACGTCACCGTCCTGCTCGTGACGCACGCGATGGAGGAGGTGGAGCGGCTCTGCGACCGCGTCGCCCTCCTCGACGCCGGCCGGATCATCGCGCTCGACACACCCGCCGGGCTGGTCGCCCGCGCGGGAGCCGCGAACCTCGACGAGGCGTTCGTCGCCCTCTCGGGGAAGGAACTGGAGGAATCCGCATGAGCTCCCCGATCATCGCCCGCCGTCCTGGCCTCGGCTCGTGGCTGACCCTGATCCGGTGCGAGACCAAGATGGTCGTACGTGACACGGCCGGCCTCGTCGTGCCCATCGGGCTGCCGCTGCTGATCCTCATGATGAACTCGTCGGCCGCCGGCGGCGAGGTCGTGATCAACGGCCGCACCGCCCTGGACGTCTACGTGCTGCCCCTGGTGATCACCATCGTCATGGCCACCATCGGGATCATCAACATGCCGAGCTTCCTGGCGTACTACCGGCGCTCCGGGATCCTGCGCCGCCTCTCGGTCACGCCGGCCTCGCCGGCCATGGTGCTGATCGCCCAGGTGGTCGTGAGCCTGCTGCAGACGGTCATCGGCATCGGGGCGGCGTTCGCCGTGGCCCTGCTGGTGTTCGACGCGAACCCCCCGCTGCGTCCGGCCGCGGCGATCGGGGCCGCGCTGCTCGCGATGACGGCGATGTACGCGCTCGGCATGATCGTCGCCGCGGTGGCGCCGACCCCGAACTCGGCCGTGGCGATCGGGCTCGTCGCCTTCTTCGCCGTCGGCGCCCTCGGCGGGCTGTTCGGCGGTCGCGACTCCTTGCCGGACGTGCTGGCGCGGGCGGGGGAATGGCTGCCGTTCGGCGCCAGTGTCGAGGTCCTGCAGTCGGCCTGGGCCGGCGTCCCGATGGAGCCGCTTCACCTGATCAGCCTCACCGCCACGATCGCCCTCGGCGGACTCATCGCAGCCGTCTTCTTCCGCTGGGACTGATCGGTCGGGGGGTGACTAGTGCGTATGGGTGGGGGTTCGTAGCACGTACAGGGCAATAATGCTCTTCGTGTTTCGTGGCGCCGTCGATCGTGCCATGCTGGGCGGCCCGATTTCCCGGGCGTCTTGTTGTGCCATGTCCCGGAGACGACCCCCTTCCCGCTGATCCCCGAGGTGAATTCGTGACGGAAACGCCTGAACAGGGCGAGATCGACGTACTCACCGTGGCCGGGCCGGTCACGCGCGACCTGACCCGGCGCGAGGCCGACGGGCTGCTGCGGTCGTACGTGGAGCCGGCCGGATTCTCCCAGGGCGTGCGCCGGCTGGCCGCGTGCCGCCTGCTGGTCCTCGTGGGCGAGGAGGGCACCGGCCGGCGGCTGGGCGCGATCGCGCTGCTGTCGCGCATGCCGCTGGCCGAGGGCCGGATCACCGTCCTGTCGCCGGCCGCCACCGCGCACGAGCTGCTCACCGGCACCGAGTACAAGCCGGGGCGGGCGTACCTGCTGCACGACTGGATCACGGTGAGCACCGACCGTACGGCGCTGGTCAACCTGGCCCGCAAGCTGGCCGAGCTGGGGTCGTACCTCGTGATCACGCGCGACGGCGAGCCGTCGGCGGCGGTGGAGGTCGAGCACCGGTGGGCGGCGCCCGAGCCGCGGGAGGTGTTCGACCTGTGCCTGCGCACGTTCGACCGGCGGGACGGGGTGAGCGCCGAGGACGTCGCCCGCGCCCGGGACACCGCGCACGTGCTGGCGACGCCCGCCCAGGTCGTCCGCCTGGCCGCCCGCGTGGCGCGGGGCGAGGGGCCGGAGGGGGAGGAGGTGGCGGCCTGGTTCGACACCAAGCCGTCGCCACGTGAGGTGCTGGCGGTGGCGGCGCCCGCGTTCGCGCACCGGTTGCCCGCGCCGGCCTTCGACCGGCAGCTCGCCCGGCTGGAGCGGCTGTGCGGGGAGAGCGGCGAACGGCCGCCGCCCTGCCCGCTGATCGTGTCACGGGACGGGCTGGTCGCCTTCCGGGAGCCGCACCAGCGCGCCCAGGTGCTGGCCGAGCTGGTCGTCCGGTACGGCTTCTGGTTGTGGCAGCCGTTGCGCGACTGGGCGCTGACCCTGCCGGGCGAGGGCCCGGAGGTCCGGGCGTCCGCCGCCGAGGCCGTGGCGCTGCTCGCCGCGCACTCCTTCGCGGAGGTGCGGCACACGTTCCTGGAGGTCTGGGCGCGGGGGAGCGCGGCGGAGCGGGCGGCGGCGGCCGAGGCGTTGTCGTCGATGTGCGCCGACGACGCCCTCGCCCCGAAGGCCCTCGGGATCGCGCTGGGCTGGGCGGACGGGCCCGAGGACGTGCGCGTGACGGCGGCCGCGGCCCTCGGCGGCGCGCTGGCCGTGCGTTACCCCGGCGACGCCGTACGCCGCCTGCGCCGCCTGGAGGCCGGCCACGGGCCCGCGGCCGTCGTGGCCGCGCGGTCACTGGCGCTGTTGCGCGCCTGATCAGAGGCCGGCGACGCCCGTGATGCGGTGCAGCGCGAAGCGGTGGACGGCGGCGCGGGTCTCGTCGTACGCGGTCAGGTAGCCGCCCTCCATGCGGGCCGGCTCCAGGATGCGCGAGGTCGCGTTGCCCTGCGAGTCGAGATAGCCGATCCACACGCGTACGCCCTGCTTGATCGCCTCCTGCAGCGCCGAGATCGTCGCCGTCGCCGGAGAGCGCGGCACCTGGCCGTCGGGCGCGTCCACCGGCTCGCGCCGCGCCAGATGGGCCGCGTCACCGGCGCGCAGCGCGCGCACGGCCGCCGCAGTGACCTCGGGGTCGAGGCCGTTGGACGAGGACACGGCCCGAGCCGGCGCCACCCCCTCGGTACGGCGGCTCTCCAGCTGGGAGATGATCACGTCGCCGTCGAGCGACTCGGCGACGGGGGCGTACCCCATGGCCCGCAGTGAGTCGACCAGCGCCGCCCGGGGCGAGCGGGAGGCGATGACGGTCGGCGCCAGCCGGCGCAGCCGCAGCGCGGCCGAGCGGCGGTCGGCGGTGATCTGGTCGAGCAGCGCGGGATCGTCGCACCTGACGTACGCGCTCGCCGTGCCCACCCGGATGCGCCCGTGGCGCCGGGCCACGTCGGTCACCAGGTACGACAGCGCCTGCGGCACCGGCGTGGCCGAATGGCGGGCCAGCATCGCGACCAGCTCCTCGCCGCCGTGCCCGGCGTCGAGCGCCCGCCGGATGGAGCCCTCGCTGAACCGGTAGACCGTGGCGCCGCCCTTGGACTCGACGTCGGCGGTGAGCGTCATCCAGCGGTTGAGCTCGCTGGTCAGCGGCCCCGGCGCGACGGCCGTCAGGTCGGCCTGCAGCAGCACGTGGTCGACCGGCTCGGGCAGCAGCGGCGCGAGCACCTCGGCGGCGTCGCCGCCCTCGATCAGGGTCCGGCCGTGCGCCGACAGCGCGCCCAGCCCGGTGACGCCGACCTGTTCGGCCTCGCGCAGCGCGAAGTCGGTGAGCTGCTCGCGCAGCGGCCCCCGGCGGCGCGGCTGCTCCCATGCCAGCCGTTCCAGCACGGAGTCGCGGTCGGGCGCGAGCCCCGGCGCGGCGGCCAGCACGCCGAGCGTGGCCGCCCGAACACTCGGCGCGGACGAGCGGCGCAGGTCGGTGTGGAGGGCGTTGAGCGGCCGGTCGCGGTCGTCGCGCTCGCCGACCAGGCCGGGCACCCGATCCGTCTGCAGCCACGTGGCCGCCAGCGTGACCCAGCGGTCGGCCGTGCTCCTGACCCGCCACAGGTCGTAGCCGGAGGTCGGCAGCCACTCACCGTCGACGCCGCCGCCGGCCGCGACCAGCCCGGCCGCGTGGGCCACCTCGACGACCAGCGCCGCCACCCATTCGGGCAGGTCGAGCTCGGCCGCCGTGCGCTTGAGGTCGCGGACGCCCAGCCCGCCGGTGCGCAGCACCCCCGGCGGCTCGACGCTCCACCGCTCGCACAGCTCCTCGACGGACCTGACGAACGAGAACGCCTGCCCGGCGGCCGTGCGGTCGGCCAGCTCGCGGTCGCGGTACGTCCCCCGCAGCCGCGGCGCCGCCGCCGGCAGGTCGCGGTGGACCCGGCCGCCGCGCAGGTGGAGGCCGACCTCGCGGGGCAGGGTCACGCTCTCCTCGCCGGTCGCGGCCAGCAGGCCGCGGGCGAGCAACTCCTCGATGGGGGAACGGGCGGAGGCCAGGCGCACCTCGCGGCGGGCGTTGGGCACCCGGCCGGTCGGCGGGCCCCACGCCAGCTGGTCGAGGGCGGCCCTGGCCTCGGGCGAGACGGACTCGACCAGCTCGGCGGGCTCGGCCAGCGCGGCCGCCAGCCGTTCCCTGCCCGAGCCGGGGGTGCCCGGCGCGATGTCGTCGGCCATCTCCTCCAGCTGCTCCGGCGGATGGTGCCGGAACGCGTCGGCGGCCCTCGGGCCGAGCCCGGCCGGGTCGTCGAGCACCTTGCGCACGCCGGGGCCGAGCTCCAGCGCGTCGTCAGGGCCGTAGACCAGCGCCAGATCGGTCAACCTCTCGAGGGCGGACGACAGCGCGGGCTCCGGGTCGTCGGCGGGATCGAGCGCCGCGCCGACGAGGTCGCGCAGCTCGTCCTTCGACACCGGGCCGTCGCGGACGGCCAGCGTCTCCACGACCGCCAGCGTGAACCGGTCGAGCCGGTCGAGCACCCTGCCGATCGCCGAAGGACTGGCCGCGCGGGACGCGAGGCCCTCCAGATGCGCGGGCACCGGAGTGATCAACTCGGGACGCGCGGAGACGAGCGCCCGCAGCTGTTCGTCGGTGCGCCCCCTGATCCACTCCGTGAACTCCATCGTTGCCATGGTATGTCCCACCTGATTGGGGCAGCATTGCTAGACGTGATAGAGCGCGCGGACCAGCTCGTGCTGAACTACGTCTCCAAGGCGGCCGACGCCGCCCACGGCGTGCTCAGGGCTGACCAGCGGCTCGACTTCTCGCGGCGGCTGCGGGCCAGGATCGAGGCCGAGCGGCGCGGCAGCCGGAACGCGCGCGACGTGGCCAAGGTGCTCGCCAGGTTCGGGGATCCGGTGGCCTTGGTCGAGCGCGAGGCGCGCCGGCTGGCCGACGCCGGCATCCCCACCAAACGCCACCCGTCCCCGCCCGGCTCGGGCGCCGCCGTCACGTCCCCGTCGGGTCCGGAAGTCGGTGGCGCGTCTCCAGCCGCTTCGGGTGCCGCCGGCACGTTCCCGTCCGGTGCGGGTGCCGCCGGCACGACCGCACGGTTGGACGACGGCGCGCCGGTCACCTTCACCCTTCCGATCTCCGGGGCCGCTTCGGACGCGCCGATCTCGGGGTCCGCTCGGAGCACATCTGCTTCGGTTGGGTCCCGTTTTTCCGCGCCTTCTTCCCCGGCGGCTTCGGCCGGGGCGTTCGGGGACTCGTCGGCGGGGGAGGTGACCTTGCGGTTTCCGGCCGTCGCCGATGACGCCGGATTACCGCCCGGGGTGCGGGAGCATCGGCGGCTCGCGCAGGAGCGGCTGAGCCGGGGCCGGGGGATGCCGTTCGCGGGGCTGCGCCGGTTCGCCATGGCCGGGGCCAACCCGATGGCCACCGGCGGGCGTGACGCGAGGACGCTGCTCAAGGAGCACCCGCGTGACGCGGCGGCGATGGTGATTTTGGTGGTGGCGGCGCTGCTGGTGCCGTTCGGCCTGCGGCCGCTGGCGATCTTCCCGGTGCCGCTGGTGGTCTGGGCGGCGGGCGCCGCGATGGTGCTGTTCAGCGAGAGCTGGAAACTGCGCGACAAGCTGCTCGGCGTCGTCGCGCCGATCCTGGGCTACTCCGTGGGCGGGGTGGTCGTCGGCGGCCTGCGCGTCGGGGTGGAGGCCGGGCTGGGGGAGTTCGTGGCGCAGTTCTTCGACGTCAGCGGCACGATGTTCATGGTCGGTACGGGACTGGGCGTGGTCTGGCTGGCCTACCGGCTGCTCGACACCGGCTGAGACACCGCGAGCTGAGGTGTCAGCGCACTGGGGCGGGGCTGGGGAGGAGGCCGACGGCCAGGCGTACCCAGGCGGCGACGAACTGGTCCTTCTCCGCGTACCCCGGCATCTCGCCCACCGTCTCCTGGAAGAGCCGGTAGTGCACCACGGAGCCGCCGAGCACGGCCGCGATGCCCGTCCAGTCGATCTCGGCGTCGCGGTATTCGGGCTGGTCCTGGAACCAGGTGATGATGGCGTCGAACATGGGCTGCAGCAGCCCCTGGCGTACGACGGCGACCAGCTCGGGGAACTGGCTCAGGTCGCGGAAGAACACCCGGGTCAGCTCCGACTCCTCGCGCACCTTCGCCAGCCCCGCCCGGCACACATGCGACAGGCGCTCCTCCAGGGCCACCGACGACTCCATGGCGTTCAGCTCGGCCAGGCTGCCGGCCACCTGGGTGCGGGTGCGGGCGGCGTGCTCGTTGATCGCCGCGGCCAGCACCTCGTACTTGGACTTGAAGTGCCGGTAGAGACCCCCGGCGCCGGGGGACAGCCCTGAGGCGGCCTCGATCTCGGCCACGGACGTCGCCGAGTAGCCACGCTCGGCGAACAGCCGCAGGGCCTCGTCGATGATCCGCTCACGGGTCGATCTGCTCATGTCTACGCTGATACCTCCGTAAGGAGAGTAGTCGGTGTTGAACAGCCCTTTGGCGGTGGATCGCCCGTTCCGGGACGAGGGGTGAATCCGTGCGGCGGCGGGCCGGTCCGGGGGCGTTCGGCCACGGTCGCGGCTCCTCTCCGATAAGCAATTCCTTTCTTCTCATTCCCCGGGTTCCAGAACAATGCTCGTTATGCGGCCGAGAGGCCGGTTTGGCATCCTGCTGGGGTGACGCCATCGGTGGGATTCGACCTTGACATGACATTGGCCGACACGCGTTCCGGGATCGCGGCGGTTTACGACGAGCTGGCCGTGCGATTGGGCGTGCCTTTTGACAGCGCGGCCATCGTGCGAAGGCTGGGGCCGCCGTTGGAGGCGGAGCTCGCCAACTGGTTGCCCGCCGAGGAGGTCCCCTCAGCCGCCGACCTCTATAGGCAGATTTATCCGGAAATGGGGGTGCCTGCGCATACGACCATGGCCGGCGCCCATGAGGCCATCGACGCCGTACGCCAGGCCGGCGGCCGGGTCGTCGTGGTGACCGGCAAGAACACCCGCGACGCCGTCGGCACGGTCACGGCGCTCGGGCTGGATGTGGACGAAGTGGTCGGCTCCCTTTTCGGATCCGCCAAGGGATCGGCACTCGCGCGCTTCGGCGCGGCGGCTTATGTTGGTGACCATGTCGCGGACATCGAAGCGGCGCGCGCCGGCGGCGCCGTGAGCGTGACAGTTGCGACCGGCCCTTACACGGTGGGAGAGCTGCATGATCACGGTGCGGATGTGGCGCTGGGCGACCTGACCGAATTCGCCGCCTGGTTCACCACCTGGCGCGAGCTCCACGAGGCCCGGTAATTCCCCGGCATTTACCTGGTCGCACTGGCGCTTCGCGGGGCATAACCTACATCCATCCGTCCTTCTTTTCGACTGTTTGAACGAGGTCGTCCTGTGCCGAGTGGCAAGGTCAAGTGGTACGACGCCGACAAGGGCTTCGGCTTTCTCACCCGCGACGACGGCGGTGAGGTCTTCGTGCATTCATCCGCGCTGCCCTCCGGTGCGGGCCCGCTCAAGCCCGGCCAGAAGGTGGAGTTCGGCGTGGCCGAGGGCCGCAGGGGTCAGCAGGCCCTGTCCGTGAGGATCCTGGAGCAACCCCCGACCCTGGCCAAGGCCAAGCCCAAGGGCAGGCGGAAGAAGCCGGACGAGATGGTGGTCATCGTCGAAGACCTCATCAAGCTGCTCGACGGCGTCTCGGAGTCGTACCGTCGCGGCAAACACCCCGACGCGGCCCACGCCAAGAAGATCGCCCAGGTTCTCCGCGCCGTGGCCGACGACCTGGAGGCCTGACCCGCGCGCCCGCGGCCGGCTCGTCCGGCCGCGGCGCCGGTGAGACGCTCAGCCGTTGGGGTTGGTGAGCGGTTTGGTCGGGTCGAGGGCGTCGGTGCGGTGCTGGTCGGAGTGGGCGGCGGCCTCGGCGCGACGGCGGCGGAGATCCTCCTCGGTGGCGCGCACCCGCCTGAGACGGGAGAACAGCAGCCAGCCGAGCGCGGCCACCAGGGCGGCGGCCAGGGTGACCAGCCCCGCCGTGGAGCTGCGCGTCAGCGACAGCACCAGCCCGATCAGCCCCCCTGACACCCAGGCGAGCTGCAGCACCGCCTCCACCACCCCGAACGTCGACGAGCGCACCTCCTCGCCGATCTCCCGCTGCACGATCGCGTCGAGCGCCAGCTTGCCGAGCTCCTGCGCGAAGGCCGCGACCAGCGAGATCGCCAGGGCCGTCCACACGCCGAAGAGGATCGCCGCGACCACGGTGGTCGCCGCCGTGACGGCCAGCGTGATGAGCACGATGACCTGGGGCGCGTGGTTGCGCGTCCAGTTGGCGACGACGGCGCCGAGCAGGCCGCCCAGCCCGGCCGCCCCCGCGAGCAGCGCGATCGTCTTGGGGATGTCGAAGAACGGGTCGCGCGCCCACGGCTCCTCGACCGCCAGCCACGGCACCGCGCGGTCCTGCACCAGGAAGAGCAGGAAGAACAGCAGGAACCCGGAGAAGACCCGGACGGCCACGTTGGCCCACACGGCCTCGGCCACCGCGGGGCCGACCTTGAGCAGCGTGCGCCAGCGCGGCGCCGCTCCCTCCTCCTCCAGGTCGGGCGAGTCGACGTGGCGCGGCAGGCGTACGGCGACCACGCCCAGCAGCAGGAAGGCCACCATCGCGACGCGCAGCACGGCGGCGCTGCCCAGCCACGCGGTCAGCCCCGCGCCGACCGGCACCAGCACACCCGCCGAGACCAGCGTGAACAGCGCCACCCGCGCGTTCGCCGACACCAGCGTGATGTCGGCGGGCAGCACGCTCGGCATGATCGCCGCCCGCGACACGTTGTACGCCTTCGACAGCACCAGCACGCCCAGCGCCCCGATGAACAACGTCGGCAGGTCGCCGGGGCCCACCGCCGCCGCCATCGCGAAGCACAGCAGGCCGCGCCCGAACAGCGTGCCGGCCATCACGTAGCGGCGCCCCGACCTGAAGCGGTCGAGGATCGGCCCCACGAACGGCGCCAGCAACGCGAACGGCAACATCGTGATGACCAGGTAGAGGGCGACGGAGCCGCGTGCCTCGCCGACCGGGACGCCGAAGAACACCGTGCTGGCCAGCGCGACGGTGACCAGCGCGTCGCAGGCGCTGTTGCCGGCCGACAGCTCGATCAGGCGGCCGAGCCCGGTGCGGCCGGCGCCGCCCGCGTAGGTGAGCCTGCGCGCGGCGCGGCCGACCTTCCTGGCGCCGGTGGCGGTGACCCGGCCGGCCCGCGCGGTGCCGCCCGCGGTGGCCCTTCCCGCGCGCACGCAGGCGCGTCCGGCGTCGGCGACGCCGTGCGCAAACCGCCGCGACACCTCGCGTGCCCGCTCCCAGCCACCCTCCACGCCTACCAGTCTTACCCGATTCGCGACCTCTCTCCGCAGAACATCCGAGGTTGCCGGCCACCGCCGGCGCAGGCCCGATCCGGCCGCGCCTCCGAGGGAGCTCCGAGATCGCCGGGGGGCGTTGGTCCCGGTCCGGTGCGGACGCGCTTGTGCGGGGATTCCCGGGTAGGCGGGGGTTGTTGGTCTCGGTCTGGTTCGGAGGTGCTTTGCGGGGGTTCCCGCGGGTGACGGGCGAGGGTTGCCGGGGTTGGCG
>NZ_POUD01000002.1 GCF_003236395.1 Nonomuraea aridisoli
CTCGGAGATGTGTATAAGAGCCAGGTACTGGGCGGCCTTGGCAGCTCCAGGACGGGCCCACCGCGACCGACCAACGTGCATGCGTGCGCGTTCAGGCAGCTGACGCTGACCGTCGCCGGCAGGCCGGCCGCGTTCCTGGAGGTTTCGTGCCTGCGTGCGGGGGGCGACCTGCGGGTTTGTGAGGTGTGATTTCAGGGTTGACCTGTAGGTTTTTTGGGGTTAGGTTGACCTTCAGTTTAGATCGATCTAAGTTGGCCCGAACCGAAATGGTGCCGCCGAATCGGCGTCGAGGCCAGCCCGGCGCGCTCGACCAAGGAAGGGCACGGATGTCCCCAGTTGTCCGTTCGCCACGGCAGTCAGCACCGCGCCGCGCGCAGTGGCACCGGCGCGAGGACGGCGTCGGCCGCCTGATGCTGCTGCCGGCCCTGCTGCCGTATCTCGCCTTCGCGCTGTTGCCGATCGGCTGGCTGTTCTGGTTCAGCTTCCAGCGCTGGAACGGCTTCTCCGCACCGCGGTTCACCGGGCTGGCCAACTACGAGCGCATGATCGGTGACGAGCAGTGGTGGCTCGCGGTGCTGAACACGGTGAAGTTCGGCTTCGGCCGGCTCGTCATCGAGATCCCGCTGGCCCTGGTCCTGGCCTACGTGTTCTTCCGCGGCGTCCGCGGGGGGACCGTGTACCGCACGATCCTGTTCCTGCCGCACGTCCTGTCACCGGCGATCGTCGGCATCATCTTCGTCTTCCTGCTGCGCGAGACCGGCGGGCCGGTCAACCAGCTGCTCACCGGATCGGGCCTGCTGGAGGCGCCGATCCGGTTCCTCGGCGAGGCCGGCGCCGCGCTCGGCAGCCTGATCGGCGTCGGCGTCTGGGCCCACCTCGGGATCAACCTGCTGCTCTTCTTCGCCGGCATGATGACGATCCCGAACGCCCTGCTGGAGAGCGCGGCGCTGGAGGGCGCCGGCCACTGGGCGACGCTGCGGCACATCGTGCTGCCGATGCTCGCCCCCGTGACGCGCGTGGTGATCCTGATCTCGATCATCGGCACGTTGCGCAGCTTCGACCTGGTCAAGACGCTCACCGACGGCGGCCCCGCCGGGAGCACCGAGGTGATGTTCACCTACCTCTACCGGTTCTTCTTCGAGCCGGAATCGGTGCCGCAGATCGGGTACGCCGCCGCGCTCGGCGTCACCGCCAGCGTGATCGTCGGCATCATCTCCGTCGCCTATCTGCGGATCAACCGCAGCGGGAGGACCGCGGCATGAGCACAGACGTCATCACCGAGCCCGCCGGCCGCACGGCCGCCCCGCCCGTCGCGGCCCCACGCCGTCGCCCGGTCCGCCCGCTCACCGTGCTGGTGCACGTGATCCTGGTCGCCGCGGCGCTGATCATGCTCTCGCCGCTGGTCTTCGGCCTGTTCGCGTCGGTCTCGCCACTGGACCAGATCCTCAGCAGGAACGGCGGGATCCTGCCGCGCGTCTGGGAGTGGGGCACCTACCTGCACGCCTGGACGACGGCGAACTTCTCCCGCTACTTCGTCAACAGCCTGATCGTCACCGCCGTGGTCGTCATGCTGGACACGCTCGTCTCCAGCATGACCGGCTACGTGCTGGCCCGGCGCAGCCTGCGCGGCCAGCGCCTGGTCGAGGGCCTGTACGTCGGCACCCTGTTCGTCGGCCTGACCACCGCCACGCTCTACCCGCAGTACGTGATCGCCCAGGCGCTCGGCCTGGACAACCTGCTCGGCATCGCGCTGGTCCAGCTGGCCGGGATCATGCTGGTGCACATCTTCCTGATCAAGGCGTTCGTGCAGGGACTCGGCACCGAGATGGAGGACGCCGCCCGCGTCGACGGCTGCGGGCTGTTCGGCACCTACTGGCGGATCGCGTTCCCGATGATGCGGCCGATCCTCGCCACCACGGTGATCCTCGGCTTCCAGGCCTCCTGGAACAACTACCAGGTGCCGCTGGTGTTCTCCCTGGCCGAGCCCGACCTGCGCACCCTGGTCGTCGGCGTGAGCGCGCTGCAGTACGACGCCGCCGAGGGGATGACGCCGTACAACACGGTGCTGGCCGGGGCGAACATGGCGCTGGTGCCCATCGTGGTGATCTTCATCGTGCTGCAGCGGCACTTCGTCCGCGGCTGGACGGACGGGTCGGTGAAGGGATGACCCTGTTCGCGCCGGACGGCGCCCTGCTGCGCGGCTGGTCCCGCTGGTGGTTCTGGGCCTGGACGAGCTGCTGCTGGCTGCTGCTGAGCCTGCCCCTGGTCACCGCGCCGGCGGCGACCCTGTGGCTGATCGCCCAGCAGCGCCGGCACGCCCGTGGCGAGGCCGCCCTCGGTCCGGCCGAGACGCTGCGGTTCCTCGGCCGCCGGCTGCTGCCGTCGCTGCCGCTGGCCGGCTGCCATCTCGGTGTCGCCGCCCTGGTGCTGATCGGCCTGCTCGGGCCCTCGCCCGGCGGGGCCTACGGGTGGCTGGTGCTGACGACCAGCGTGGTGGCCGGCGTGACGTGGCTGCTCGTCGCCCCCTGGTCGGTGGTGATCTTCGAGCGCACGGGCCGCACCGCCGAGGCCCTGCGGACGGCCTACCTGCTGGCCCTGTCACGGATCGAGCTGGCGCTGAGCGCGAGCGTGGCCGTGATCGCCGCCGCCGTGGCCGCGCCCTTCCTGGCGACCGGGGTGCCGTACCTCGGCCTGCCGGCGGCGATCGCGCTGCCCGGGGCGACGGCCAGTTTCGTGATCGTGCTCTGCGACCGAGCCGCCGCGGTTCGCGTCCTGTTGAGAAAGGCCCACCGATGACTGATTCCTTGACCCGCCGTGGGTTCCTCGGCACGCTCGCCGCCGGCGCCGCGGCGTCCCTCGTCGGCTGCGGCGGCTCCTCGTCCGGCTCCGCCGACCCCGGCGAGCTGACCACGATCGTGGTGTGGGACCGGGCCGGCGCGCACGCGAAGGCCCGCCAGGAGTTCTTCCGCACCTGGAACGCCCAGCAGGGCAAGTCCCTCGGCATCCAGGTGACGTACGAGCCGCAGGCGACGGACAAGTACGAGGAGATCGTCCGGCTCGGATTCCAGACCAAGCGGGCGCCCGACCTGTTCCACAGCCCCTCGGCGCAGCTGGGCGCGTTCGTCGCGGCCGGGTGGGTGCAGCCGCTGCCCGACCTGGTCGCCAAGGCGGTGCTGGACAAGGCCGCGCCGTACCACCAGAAGAACAGCGAGCTGGTCTGGGGCGGAGTGCCGTACGCGGTGCCGACCACCGCGTTCACCAACCGGATGCTGATCAACGTCGAGCTGTTCGAGAAGGCCGGGCTGGACCCGGACGCGCCGCCGGCGACCTTCGCCGAGGTACGGGAGGCCGCCGCCGCGATCACCAAGATCGGCAAGGGCGAGGCGTTCGGCATGATCGTCCCGATCAAGGCGACCGGGTTCCGGCAGTGGAGCGTGGACATCCCGCTGATGGCGGGCGACGCGGCGCTGGCGCAGTTCGGGCTCTTCAACGCCGCCACGCAGACGTACGAGTCGGCCAAGTACGCGCCGATCATCGAGCTCTACCGGGCCATGATCGTCGACAAGACCGCCTACCCGGGCGCCGCGACCCTCACCGGCGACGTCGCGATCAACGCCTTCGGCAAGGGCGAGTCCGGGATGTACATCACCAGCAGCGCGGCCGTGTCCTCGCTGGCCGACCTCGGCAGCACCGTCAAGGCGGTCGCGGCGCCGCTGCCGGTGCCGGACGGGCAGCGGCTGGCGCGCTCGCCCATGAACGCCGGCTACCCGTACGCCATCTCCTCGACCAGCCAGAACCCGGAGAAGGCCGCGAAGGTGTTCGAGGTGATGGTCGGCGACGGAGTCCAGGAGGCCCTGGCCGCGAAGGCGGCGCCCCCGCTGAACGGCTCCGTCTGGGACTCGGCCGCGATCAAGGACAACGCGCTGCTCCAGCAGTTCCGGCCGGACGAGCTCGACCGGCAGTGGCCGAAGACGCCCGGCGGCCTGCTGCAGGTGGAGGGCGAGAGCGTCGACCAGACCGTGGAGAAGCTGCTGCTCGATCCGTCGGCCGCGCTCGGGCCGGCGCTCACCGCGATGCAGCAGCGCATGCAGGCCGCCTACGACGCCGCCGTCAAGAGCGGCGAGATCGACCCGCAGGAGTTCCAGGCGTGACGCCCCCGAACGTCGTCATGCTGCTGGCCGACCAGTGGCGGGGCCAGGATCAGGGCTGGATCGGCGGCCCCTCCCAGGTCCGCACCCCGCACCTGGACCGGCTGGCGGCGGGCGGCGCCGCGATCGCCGGCGGACGCGCGAGCTCGCCGGTCTGCGGGCCCAGCCGGGCGAGCCTGCTCACCGGCCGCCTGCCGCACGAGCACGGCGTGGTCGCCAACGACCTGCCGCTGTCACCGCGGCTGGAGACCCTCGCCACGGCACTGTCCGGCGCCGGGTACCGGACCGGCTGGATCGGCAAGTGGCATCTGGCCGGGCTGCCCCGCGACAAGTGGGTGCCGCCCGCCGCCCGCCCGGGAATCGGCCACTACGCCGGAGTCGACTGCTCCCACGAGCACATCGACGGCCACTACTACACCGGCCCCGGCCGCAGGGTCGGCTTCACCGGCTACGAGCCGGAGGTGCAGACGGGCCTGGCCGTGGACTTCCTCGCCGACCAGGACGGCCCGTTCTTCCTCACCGTCTCCTACAACCCGCCGCACGACCCGTACGACTCGGTGCCCGTGCCGCTGCGGGCCGGATACCCGGCCGAGCGGGTGACGGTGCCGCCGAACACGCCCGACACCCCTGAGCAGCGCGAGCTGCAGCGGCTCTACTGGAGCGCGATCACAGCGGTGGACGCGCAGATCGGCCGCGTCGTGGCGGCGCTGGACCGGCTCGGACTCCGCGAGAACACGATCATCGTGGTCACCTCCGACCACGGCGACCTGCTCGGCGCCCACGGCCTGCGGGCCAAGCAGAGCCCGTACGCGGAGGCCGTCCGGGTGCCGATGGTGATCAACGGGCCCGGCGTTCCCGCCTGCCGGCCCGCCGGGCTGATGGGCCTGGTGGATCTCGCTCCCACCCTGCTCGGCCTGCTCGGGCTGCCGCCGATCGGGACGTACGGCCGCGACCTCGGCGACCGGCTGCGATCCGGCGGGCCGCTGCGCCGCGAACTGCTGACCGGCAACTGGGTCAGCTTCGACAACGGCTACGACCAGGGCATCGGCGAGTGGCGCGGCCTGGTCGCCGAGGACCTGACCTACGCGCGCACCGCCGACGGCCGGCCGTGGCTGCTCTTCGACGACCGCGCCGACCCCTGGCAGCTGGACAACCTGGTCGCCGACCCGGCGGCGGCCGGGCAGGTCGCCGAGGCCGACGCCCGGCTGACCGCGCTGCTGACGGAGTCGGGGGACGCGTTCTGGCCGGCCGACCGGCTGCTCGCCGAGCTCGGCCTGGTCGAGGAGTGGAACGCCCGCGAGTCCGCCCTGCGCGGCGACCGGGCCCGGCTGATCGCTTCATGAGGAGATATCCGTACATGTCAACCCGCCCGAACGTGCTGTTCGTGATGACCGACCAGCAGCGGTTCGACACCATCGCGGCGCTCGGCAACACCGGCATCGCGACGCCCAACCTCGACCGGCTGGCCGCCCGCGGGACCGTCTTCGACAACGCCTACTCCACCACCCCGGTCTGCGTCCCGGCCCGCTACACGCTGCGCACCGGGTGCGAGCCGACCAGGACCGGCGTGTACGACAACACCGTCCCCGACGGGGGACACGGCGCCATCCGGGAGCGTTGCGGCCCGTACCTGGCCGAGGCGATGGGCCGGCGCGGCTACCGCACCTGGGGAGTCGGCAAGTTCCACACCTCGCCCTGGGACGCGCCGGTCGGCTACGAGGTGCAGCGGCACAGCGAGGAGTTCTACACCGCCCCCGAGCAGCGCGCCGGCGACGCGTACGCGCGGTGGATCGCGACCGAGCACCCCGAGTACGACTGGATCGAGGCGCTCATGGGGGAGCGGACCGACATGTACTACATGCCGCAGCTCAGCCCGTTGCCGGCGGACTGCACGGTCGAGTCGTGGGCCACCCGGGAGGCGAGGGGGCTGATGGCCGCCGACGACGGCCGGCCCTGGTTCGGGTTCGTCTCCTACATCGGCCCGCATCCGCCGTTCGCGCCGCCGCTGCCGTACAACCGGATGTACGACCCCGACCGCATGCCCGACCCGGTGGGCGGCGATCGCGCCGTCGACCACCTCGACCAGCACATCCCGTGGATGAACCACCTGGTCTACGCCGAGAACGTCGACCCGCACCGTGCCAGGACCCTGAAGGCCCGCTACTACGGCGAGATCAGCTACATCGACGCCTGCGTCGGCGACCTGCTGGACGCCGTGGAACGAAGACCCGACGCGGACGACACCGTGATCTGCTTCTACGCCGACCACGGCGACCTGCTCGGCGACCATCACGGCTGGCAGAAGGAGAGCTTCTTCGAGGCGTCCGCCCGGGTCCCGTTCCTCATCTCCTGGCCGGGCCGGATCGCGGCCGGCGACCGCCGGTCGGAGCTCGTCTGCCTGACCGATCTGTTCGGCCTGGCCACCTCGGCCGCGGGGGAGCCGGAGCTGCGCCAGGGGAGCGACCTGCTCGGCCTGCTGACCGGCACGGCGCCGCCCCGCCGGACGCTGTACGGCTACCACGGCCGGCCCGGCACCCGCCGGTTCAAGGCGATGGTGCGGCAGGGCGACCTGAAGCTGATCTGGCTGGCCAACGGCGGGCACCGGCTGCTGTTCGACCTCGCGGCCGACCCGCACGAGGTCAAGCCGGTGCAGACCGAGCGGCCGCAGGACGCCGACCGGCTGACCGCGCTGCTGACCGACCACCTGCGCGCGGAGGGCGTGGCCGACGCCTTCGACGGCGACGCGCTGCGCACCTTCCCGTACGAGGAGTGGCCGCTGACCCGCATCCACCAGTTCGACGAGTCCCGCGGCGTCACCGGCTTCGGCCGCTGACGCGAGCCGCCGGTGTGCCGCTCCTCCCGATCGAGGAGCGGCACACCCGTCCGAGGACCTGAACGGTGCCCGCGGACGCTCGGGCTCACTTGAGCGGGTCGTGGCCCCAGTTCATCAGCGAGTAGCGCCACCGGCTCTCCCGCACGTCGCCGGAAGGGCGTTGCGCCAGATGCCGGTGGACGTAGCCGACGACCTTGGCCATGTGGGCGTAGTCCTGGTCGGTCCAGGACGACTTCCGCTTCCTGAGCAGTTCGACGATCCGGCGGCCGGAGGCGTGCCCGGTCGACTCGCCGCCGTCGTCCTTCTGGCCGACCGACTTCGACTCCTCCGTCGCCAGCCAGCGCTCCAGCTCCGCGGCGGTCATGTTCACCGCCCGGCCGAACTCGGCCGCGACGTCCCCGTCGCCGCCGCCGGTCATTTCGTGTCCTCGTCCTTGCGCAGGGCCGACGGCTTGTGCACGGCCTTCTTCCCGCTCTTGTCACTTCGCACGACGTACTGCGGGTCGTCGGGGGAGGCCGCGACGGTGCGGCCGGCCTCCTTCGTCCTCTTGGAGACCTTCTTCTCCACCTTGCCGTGGGCCGTGGACCCGTGGCTCTTCCAGGTGACCTCGTCGCCGACGGACGGGTCGTTCTCACGTTTGCCGCTCATGTCCTATCGGCTGACCCCAGCCCGCCCGGCTACGCGACCGTCCAGGAAAATCCTCTTTTGCGATGACGCGGTCAGAGCCAGCCCATCTCCTTGGCGTGGCGCACGGCGGCGTGGCGGTTGTCGGCGGCGAGTTTGGTGACCGCCGCGGACAGATAGTTGCGGACAGTGCCCTCCGACAGGCCGAGCACGCGGGCGATCCTGGAGACGGGGACGCCGCCGGCCGCGGCACGCAGGGTGTCGAGCTCTCTGGGGGTGAGGGGGCACTCCCGCAGGGCGAGCGCGTCGGCGGCCAGCTCGGGGTCGATGTAGCGGCGGCCCTCGTGGACCTGGCGGATGATCTTCGCCAGGGCGGCCGCCGGGTGGTCCTTGCCGACGAACCCGCGTACGCCCGCCTCCATCGCGCGGCGCAGGTAGCCGGGCCTGCCGTGGCCGGTGACGATGACGACCTGGCAGCCGGGCGCGACCGCGGCCAGGCGTTCGGCGGCCTCCAGGCCGTCCATCACCGGCATGTCGATGTCCAGCAGGGCCACGTCAGGGCGCAGTTCGGCGGCCAGCCGCACGGCCTCGTCGCCGCGCCCGGCCTCGCCCACGACCTCGATCCCCGGCTCGGCGCCGAGCAGCGCCACGAACGCCCCGCGTACGAGATGGTGGTCCTCCGCGAGCAGCAGCCTGATCACGCCGGCACCTCCTCGCGGCGCCCGTCGCCCGCTGCGAGGGAGAGCGGCAGGAAGGCGGTGAGCCGGAACAGGCCGCCGGCCGCCGCGATGTCCAGCGTGCCGCCCGCCGCACTCACCCGCTCGGCCAGCCCTCTCAGGCCGCTGCCGGCGACGACCCGCGCCCCGCTCGGGGCGCCGTCGTTGACGATCTCCAGGATCACGTTCCCCTCCTCCGTGTGGACGGTGACCTCGCACCAG
Source organism: Nonomuraea aridisoli (assembly GCF_003236395.1). GTDB lineage: Bacteria > Actinomycetota > Actinomycetes > Streptosporangiales > Streptosporangiaceae > Nonomuraea > Nonomuraea aridisoli. Next base: position 8,544 of record NZ_POUD01000002.1, read on the forward strand.
GTGGCGGCGCTGTGCCGCAGCACGTTCGTGACGGCCTCGCGCGCCACCCAGCCGAGCGGCCCGTGCACGTGCGCGGGCAGGCCGCCGGGCGGCTCCGGCCGCTCGCACCGGATCCCGGCCGCCGTCAGCACCGCCGCGGCCCCGTCCAGCTCCGTGGCCAGCGACGTGGCCCGATACCCGCGGACCACCTCGCGCACGTCGTGCACCGCCGAGCGGGCGATCCGCTGGATCTCGGCCAGCTCGGCCCCGGCCCCGGCGCCGGCCGGGTCGCCGGCCGCCAGCCGCTCGCCCAGCTCCGCCCGCAGCGCGATCGCGTGCAGGGTGTGACCGAGCGTGTCGTGCAGGTCGCGCGCGAACCGCAGCCGCTCCTGGTCCACCACCCGCCGCGCCAGCTCCGCCCGCGTCTCGCGCAGGTCGTCGACCAGGTGGCAGAGCCAGGCCACGCCGTACGTCATCGGGGCCATGAACGGCATCATCACCAGCCCGAGGATCAGCGCCATCGGTGGCGGCGTCCCGATCATCAGCAGCAACGGCGGCGTCACGGCGACCGACACGCCCGTGGCCGCCCACGCCGCCGCCGGCCGGGCGAAGACGATCGGCGCGACCGAGACGACCACCATCGGCAGCGCCGTCCACACGGGCCCGGCGAACAGCGGCATGCCGTACCCGATGAGCACCACCACCGCCGCGTCGATCCGGTGCCGCCACGTGTGGCGGCGCAGGAAGGCCGCCCACAACACGCGCGCGTAGCAGCCGGCGAGCAGCAGCCCGAACGGGATCACGACGACCCAGCTCCACGGCGGACGCGCCCACACCGACAGTTGCAGCACCGGGAGCGTGAGCGCCGCCGTCATCGACCCGACGAAGAGGGCCACCGCCACACCGGCGATGACCCTCGTGTTGACGACAGGAGTCCTCATGAGATCGCGGTCACGCCCTGCGGGGATCCCAGCGGAAGTACTTGCGGGTGCACCAGAACCCCACGCCGATCCACAGCAGCGCTATCCCCACGCCCGGGGCCGACACCTGGAAGGACTCCAGGAAGCCGATCTCCGGCGCGCCCTCCTGGGCGACGTCACGGCCGAGGAACGCGACGCGGAGCATGGTCACGATCGGCGTCAGCGGCAGCGCCTCGGCCACGCGCTGCCCCCAGTCGGGCAGCACCGACAGCGGGAAGAACATCCCCGTCCCGAACAGGCTGAGGAACAGCACCGGCAGCGCCACCAGCTGCGCCACCTCGTAGTTGGGGATGAGCCCGGCCGTGCCGACGGCCAGCGCCGCGAACACCGCCGCGCCCAGCACGAACGCCACCAGCATGAGCGGGACGTTCGCCGGCGCCGGCGCGCCCACCGCCGCGATCGCGTACGCCACGATGATCGCCGCCTGCACCGCCCCCACCAGGGTGGCGTGCACGACGTCGCCCGCGAAGATCGCGCTGGTCGGCAGCGCGGTGCCGCGCAGCCGCTTGTAGACGCGCTCCTCCCGCCGCACGACCACGCCGGTCGCGATCGTCATGTATGAGAACGGGAAGACCACCGCCATGGCCCCGATCGCGGCTAACACCCCCGCCGGGACGCCCGCCACGGCGCCGCCCGCGGCCGGGCCGCTGGTGTAGACGAACGCCAGGAACAGCGGCAGCACCAGCACGCTGAAGGCCAGGCCGCGCTGCCGCATCAGGACCGTCTGGTTGAGCCGGGCCTGCGCCCAGGTCATCGAGAGCCAGCTCACGCCGCCACCCTTTCCGTCTCCGCGACCTCGAGGAAGAGCTCCTCCAGCGACGGCCTGCGCACCTCGAGGCCGTCGAGTTCCCATCCGTGCGTGTCGGCCCAGGCCAGCAGCTCGCGCAGGTCCTGCTGCGGCTGGTGGGTCTCGACGGTGAACGCCGTGCCGTCGTGCCGGACCGAGCGCCGCCCCCGCCCCGGCGGGTACGGCAGGTCGCTCGGGCTCACCCCCGGCAGGCGGAACGTGATCCGCGTGCCCCGCTCCCCGAGCACGCCCGCCACGGTGCCCTCGGTGACGATCCGGCCGGAGTGCATGATGGCCAGCCGGTGCGCCAGCTGCTCGGCCTCGTCCAGGTAGTGGGTGGTGAGCAGGACGGTGGCGCCCTCGTCGACCATGGCGCGCACCAGGTCCCACACGTTCCGCCGGGCCTCGGGGTCCAGGCCGGTGGTGGGCTCGTCCAGGAAGAGCACGTCCGGCCTGCCGAGCACGGCCAGGGCCAGGTCGAGCCGGCGCTTCTCGCCGCCGGACAGCTGCGAGACGCGCACCTCGCGGCGGCCCAGCAGCCCGACCCGCTCCAGGACCTCGGCCGTGCCCTGGGCCCGCGGCGTCCAGCGGCGCCAGGCCGACACGGTCTCGTCCACGGTCAGGTCCTTGTAGAAGCCCGCCTCCTGGAGCACGATCCCCATCCGGTGACGGACGGCGGCGCGCTCCTTGATCGGGTCGTGGCCGAGCACCCGCACCCGGCCGCTCGTCGGGGCGGCGTAGCCCTCCAGCACGTCGAGGGTGGTCGTCTTGCCGGCACCGTTGGTGCCGAGCAGCGCGTACAGCTCTCCGGGGCCCACCTCGAAGCCGATCCCCCTGACCGCCTCGAAGTCGCCGTACTTCTGGTGCAGGTCCCGCACCTCGATCGCCGTCGTGTTCACACCCAGAACTCTGCCGGTACGCGCTCCCGCCCGGCAGTGTGTGATCTCAGCAGTCCGCCATGATTTTCACCGGTTCGGCCGATGACATTTGTCATACCGGCGGAGACGTCAGCCGGCGGGCTTGAAGCCGGAGGGGTGGCCCCCATGAAGGGGGAGGCGCAGGACGAAGCGGGCGCCCCGGTCGCTGTCCTCGATGCGCAGGCTGCCTCCGCGCGTCTCGGCGATCTGCCGGGCGATCGCCAGCCCGAGCCCGCTGCCCCCCGCGTCCTTGGTACGGGCGGAGTCCAGCCGGGCGAACCGCTGGAACACCAGCTCACGCTTGTCCGGATCGATGCCCGGCCCGTCGTCGATCACCTCCAGCAGCGCGACGCCGGCCGGGAACAGCTCATCGTCCTCGTGCTTGACGTTGACCATGATCGTGCTCTCCGCGTGCCGGTCGGCGTTGTCGAGCAGGTTGGTGAGCAGGCGGCCGAGGCGCATCCGGTCGCCCAGCACCACCACGCCCGGCTCGATCCGGCAGGTCAGGGTCTTGGTCGTCTGGTGGCGCATCTCGCACTCCTGGGCCGCCAGCTCGCCCAGGTCGATCGGGACCAGCGCGGCGGGCGCGCCCGCGTCCAGCCTGGCCACGGTCAGCAGGTCGGAGACGATCAACCCCAGCCGTTTCAGGCTGCCCATGAGGGTGTTGCACAACGTGGTCACGCTGGTCTCGTCGGGCGCCAGCAGGGCGTCCTCCACCTCCGCGCGCATCGCGGCGATGGGGCTCCTGAGGTCGTGGGAGGCGTCGGAGGCGAACTGGCGCTGCTGCGTCATCGCCGCGTCGAGCCGGGCCAGGGTGTGGTTGATGCTGTCGGCCAGCTCATGGATCTCGTCACGGGCGGACGGCGCCGGCACCCGGCGCGACAGGCTCGAGGCGTTGATCGCGTTCAGCTCCTTGCGGATGGCGCACACCGGCTGCAGTGCCGTGCTCACGATCCGGTTGCCGAGATAGGTGATGGCCACCGCCAGCAGGGCCGCCGCCCCGCAGATCAGGGCGGCCAGCCAGGGCTCGACCCACACGGGCAGCACCGGGGAGGCGGCGTAGACGATCCAGTGCCCCTCCGGCCGGTGCGCCGACTGGGCGATCACGATGTCGCAGCGGTCCGTTCCGAAGACGCCGCCGCACACCACCTCCTGCCTGGTGTTCTCGCCGTCCACCGTGAACGTCGCCATCGGCGGCTTGCCATGCAGCGCCGGGGTGGACTCGACGACGCGCCCCTGGTGGTCGACGACCTGGATGTTGCGGCCCGGCTGCCGGGCGAGCGGCCCGTCCGCCCCTCCCCGGTCCTCCACCGTCATCGCCACGCGGCCACCGGCCGAGCGGATCTCGGAGCTGAGCGCGCCGGTGGCGTAGCGGTGGACGGCCAGCATCACGACGAGCGCCAGCAGCGTGCACAGGATGGCCGAGACCGCGGCGGTGAACAGCGTGACGCGCCCGATGATGGAGATGTTGTGGCTGACCCTCATCCTCCGACCCCCTCAGCCGCCTTGCGGGGAAGCTCTCTGCTCTGGACGCGGGGGACGAAACGGATACGTTATGTGACCTCAATCACGTCAATACTGACGTATGCGCAGGTCAAGCGGCAACCCGCCCCCGGGCCACGCCGCTCGAAAGCCGCCAGGAACCCCGATCCGACCGCATGAGGAGCCCATCATTCTGCCCCCCGTCCCGAAGCTCGACGTTCGCCGAGCCCTGAACGCGCTGCCCGTGCCCCTCACCTACGAGGGGCCCTGCCCAGGCGGGCAGGTGGGCGCCGCATACGTACGCTGGCCCGACGGCCATCGGTCCGTCCTGACCCGCGGCCCCGACGTGAGCCACCTGCTGTCCGTGGCCCGGGCCGCGGGCATCCCGGCGCCCGGCTACGAGCTGGTGCACCCCCCGATCGTCGTCCAGCAACTGCTTCCCGGCGCCGTCGCGCGCGTTCCCACGGCGCGCACCGTCGCGGACATGGTCGACGTCAACCGGCGCTGCCGCGGCCTGCTCGCCGGGCGGGCGGACCTGCCACCTCTCCGGCTCCACCTGCGCGACGACGGGCCGGGATTCTGCCTGCACGGCTCGCTGCGCGCCTACGACAGCCGCACCCGCCGCCTGCTCGACCAGATCGAGGAGATCGGCCACGCCTTCCCCGACACCCTCGAGGGCGACGACCTGGTCCACACCGACTTCCACCCGGAGAACGTGCTGGTGGACGAGACCGGAAGCGTCACCGGCGTGATCGACTGGGACGGCGCCACTCGCGGCGACGCGGACTTCGACCTGTTCACCCTCCGCTTCGACCTGGCCCTTCGAGCCCCTGAGCTGCGGGTCGACGTCTCCGACACCGTGGCTCCGGTCTGCTGGGCGCACATGAGCCTGCGGCAGGTGGACTGGGCGATCCGCCACTTCTCAGCCTCCGACGTCACGCTCTGGCTGGACATCGCCGAAAGGCTCAAACCCTGAGGCACGACGCACTTTCCCGACCGGCGACCAGGCTTTGCCGCTCGGCCGACCCGCGAGGCCACCTGGTCCGCAGGCCCATCACATAGAGTGCCGACTACGTTGCCTTCCGCTATCACTCATGGAGTCGTCCGTGAAAACTCGTCTCATCGTCGTCCTCGCCGCCTGCGGCATGCTCACCGCCGCGCTCGCCGCTCCCGCCTCTGCCGCCACCGGTGGCCTCCTCGACGGAGGGCTCGGGGAACTCGTCGGTCAGCTGCTCTCGTCCGTCATTCCCGGCGGCATTCTCGGCTGATCTCCCGGCCCCGCCGGGACCGGGTACGGGCGGGCGGCATCCGACATCGACTTCGGGGGGATCAGTGCCGGAGAGGCGTGCCGACGAGGGCAGAGCGGGCGCGTGGTGGCGGGACGGGCCGCCCGGGCCGTTCCGGCCGGGGTTCTGGCGCAGCCCGCTGCGGGGTCCCTGGCTCACGTCGGTGCTCGGCCTGGCCCTGCTGGCCGGGCTGGTGATCGTGGCGGTCACCGGGCTGCTGTCGTACGCCGCGTACAACCCGCGGCTGCCGGGGAACGACATGACCCCCGGCAAGGGACTGCTGGGGTTCTATCTGTTCGACTGGCCGACGCGGCCGGTCTGGTTGTACCGGGTCACGCAGGGCGCCCATGTCGTCGTCGGGCTGACGCTGGTGCCGGTGCTGCTCGCCAAGCTCTGGTCGGTGATCCCCAAGCTGTTCGTGTGGCCGCCCGCCCGTTCGATCGCCGAGGGGATCGAACGGGCCAGCCTGGTGCTCCTGGTCGGCGGGGCCGGGTTCCAGTTCGCCACCGGCATCCTCAACATCCAGCTCTTCTACGTCTTCCCGTTCTCCTTCTACCCGGCGCATCTGTACGGCGCCTGGATCTTCCTCGCCGCGCTGGCCGTGCACGTCGCCGTCCGGCTGCCGCGGGCGATCCGCGCGCTGCGCTCCCGGGACCTGCGCCGCGAGCTGCGCACGGGCCTGGACGGCACGCGGCCCGAGCCGCGCGACCCCGACGGCCTGGTGGCGGCCGATCCGGCGCCGCCCACCATGTCCCGGCGCGGGTTGCTGGCGTTCGTCGGCGGCGGCTCGGCGATGATGTTCGGCCTGTCCGCCGGGCAGACGCTGGACGGCCCCCTGCGCCGCACGGCCCTGCTGGCGCCTCACGGACGCGTGTACGGGACCGGCCCCAACGACTTCCAGGTCAACAAGACGGCGGCCAGCCTGGGCGTCGGCGCGGCCGACACCGGCGCGCAGTGGCGGCTCGTGCTCGCCGGCGCCGGTCTGCGGCTGTCCCGTGAGGACCTGCTGAGGATGCCGCTGCACACGTACGCGCTGCCGATCGCCTGCGTGGAGGGATGGTCGACCGAGCAGGTCTGGACGGGCGTGCGCCTGGCGGACCTCGCCCGCCTGGCGGGAGCCGCGCCGGGCTCGGTGATGGTCACCGTCAGGTCTCTGCAGCGGGTGGGCTACTTCGGTCAGGCGTCCCTGAGCGCCGGGCAGGTGGCCGACCCGCGTTCGCTGCTGGCGCTCCGGGTCAACGGCGCCGACCTGTCGCTCGACCACGGATTCCCCGCGCGGATCATCGTGCCGAACGCCCCCGGCGTGCACAACACCAAATGGGTGCGCGAACTCGACTTCCGCCCGGAGCGACCGTGAACCGGCGCGCCGGCCGGTGGCGGAGGGCCTACGGCGCCGGGCCGTGGCACCTTCTCCTCCTGGCCGCCTGCTTCGCGCTCGCGGCGTACGCCGCCACCCGGGTGGTCGCCGCCGGCATCTGGACGGGTTTTCTCGTCTGGTTCGTGGGCGCGGTCATCGTGCACGACCTGGTGCTGTTCCCGTTGTACTCCACGGCCGACATCGCGGCCCGCGCCGTCTCCGGGCGTTCCCCGGCGATCAACCATCTGCGTGTGCCGGCCGGGCTGTCCGGGCTGCTGCTGCTCGTGTGGTTCCCGCTCGTCCTGCGCGCCTCCGAGCGCAACTACAAAGGTGCCGTCGGCCTGAGCACCGCTCCCTATCTCGCCCGATGGCTGGCGATCACCGTGGCCCTCTTCGCCGGCTCAGGGCTGCTGTACGCGCTGCGGCGGCGGGGGAAGCGCACGTCCCGCCGGTGAACGCAGCCGCACGGCGGCCGCTCCGGCCACCACCAGGGCGGCGGCGACATAGGCCGCCGTCCCCGCCGTCGGCTCGGCCCGGCCCAGGTAGGCGACGGCGCCCGCCACCGGGACGGCGAGCCATTCCCACCGGCCGTCGAGGGCGACGAGCGCGACGACCAGCAGCGCGTACCAGGAGTAGCCCGGTGTGAAAGCGAGAAACGCGACGCCGGTCACCGTGAGAGCCCCCTGCCAGGGCCGCTCGGCGTCGCCCCGCCACAACACCACCACGGCCGCGGCCGCGACGACGGCCAGGGCGGCCGGCACGGCCCACGAGTCCGGCAGGAGCAGCCGCAGCACCGCGTAGCGGTTGCCTCCCGTGTCGCCGTAACCCTCCTCGTTCACGTAGCCGAACAGGTAACCGAGGACCGACGCGCGGGAGGCCAGCACGTACGGCAGGTACGCGAGCGCCACGACGAGCACGGCGGCCCCCACGACCGCCAGGGCGTCCGGCACCCGCCGCGGCCTGGTGAGCAGGCCGGACAACGCGCCCGGCAGGGTCACGGCCGGCAGGAGCTTGACGGCGGTGGCCGCGCCGAGCAACGCGCCGCCGAGCACTCCGTGCCGGACCACGGCGATCAGGGCGACGACGGTGAGCAGCACACCGAGGACGTCGACGTGGGCGTTGTTGACCGCCTCGACCGGCACGGCCGGGCACCACGCCCACCAGGCGGCCCGCGCGGGAGCCACCCTCAGCAGCACGAGGGTCGTCGCGAAGGCCAGCACCGCGCCGCCTGCCTGGAGCGGCTTGTGCCGCGACCCCTCGGGCGAGAGCCGGTCCACGACCCAGAAGTACGCCTGCGCCAGCGGCGGATAGATCGTGTGGACCGTGGGCCGGTTGATGCGCGTGCACGATCGGGCGCCCGTGGCGGAGGGAAGGGGATAGCGGTCGCGGCCCCGGCAGGCGGCGCCTTCGGGGAAGAGCCAGCGGTCGCGCAGCGGCGCCAGCGCGGGATCGGCCGGCGCGCGGTCGTAGGGCGACAGGCCGGCCGCCTGCACCCGGCCGTCCCACGCGTACCGGAAGGAGTCGGTGCTGGTGGCAGGCGGCGCCAGCAGGCCCGTGGCGGTCACCGCGATCCCGCCGGCGACGACCAGGAACACCGCCGCGCGTCCCGACAGGCGCCGCAGCCGCCACACCGTCACGGCGAACAACGCCCAGCAGATCGTGTACGGCCCCAGCAGACCAGCCGGGTCGGTGGCCAGTGAGCCCGCGCGCATCGTCACGGCGAGCGCGCCGACCAGGGCCACGAGAGGCACGGCCGCGCCGGCGACGCCGATCACGCGGCCCGGCGCCGACCGCACCTCGGACGGGCCCTGTCCTGACCTCGGCATGATGACGCGGCCCGTCAGGCCAGGGGGGCGGTGGCGAACTCCTTCATCCCCTCACCGAACCCGACGCGTGCGCGGAACCCCAGCTCGGTGGCCGCCCGTTCCGGCGAGGCGACGATGTGCCGCACGTCGCCCAGCCGGTACTCGCCGGTGACGACGGGCTCCGGCCCGCCGCGCAGCGCCGCCAGCTCGCGGGCCATCCGGCCGACGGTCTGCGGCTCCCCGCTGGCGATGTTGTACGCGGTCAGCGTCCCCGGCCGGCCGCCGCCGAGCGCGGCCACGTTGGCGTCGGCGACGTCGCGGACGTGCACGAAGTCACGCCTCTGCCCGCCGTCCTCGAACACCCTCGGCGCGCGACCGGCCTCCAGCGCCGACCGGAAGATCGCGGCGACGCCCGAGTACGGGGTGTCGCGCGGCATCCTCGGGCCGTACACGTTGTGGTAGCGCAGGGCGACGGCCGTTCCGCCCGTCTCGCGGGCCCAGCTCGCGGCCAGGTGCTCCTGCGCCAGCTTGGTCGTGGCGTAGGCGTTGCGCGGGTCCGCCGCCGCGTCCTCGTCGATGGCGGCGGCCACCAGGTCCGCGCCGCATCGGGGACAGCGGGGTTCGAAACGGCCTCGCGACAGGTCCTCGGCCGACCGCGGACCGGGCCGGACCCGGCCGTGCCGCGGGCAGTCGTAGGCTCCCTCGCCGTAGATCACCATCGACGAGGCCAGCACCAGCCGCCCGACGCCGTGCTCCGCCATCGCGGCGAGCAGGACCGCCGTGCCGTACACGTTGACCGAGGCGTAGCCGGGCATGTCGGCCACGTCCACGCCGAGCCCGACCTTGGCCGCCTGGTGCACGACCACGTCGACGCCCGGCAGCAGCCGGCCGAGGGCGGTCGCGTCGCGTACGTCCTCGCCCGTCCGCAGGTCGAGCGCGGTCACCTGATGGCCGCGCGCCTCCAGCGCCTCGGCCACGTGACCGCCGATGAACCCGGCCGCGCCGGTCACCAGCACGTTCATCCGCGAACCGGTCATCGTGCCGCCCCGATCGCGGCGAGCGCGGCGGCGTAGCGCGAGCCCGGGATCAGCGCCGCCACCTCGACGGCCTCGGCCATGGTGTCCACATCGGTCAGGCACGGCATCAAGGCGACGCGCATCCCCGTCTCCCTCAGTCTTCGCAGCTGGATCTCACCGGTGGCGGGCTCCGACATCGGTACGCCGAGCAGCAGCGCGCGGTCGGGGACGCGCAGGCCCAGCAGCCAGAAGCCGCCGTCGTTCGCGGGGCCGAACACCGCGTCGTGACCGGCCAGCGACGTCAGCGCGTCGGCCAGCAGGCCGCGGGTGACCTGCGGCGTGTCCATGCCGATGAGCACGGCCGGCACGGGCAGCGACCGGTGCGCGTCCTCGAACGCCGCCGCCAGCCGTTCGTCCAGACCCCGCCCGCGCTGCGGCAGCACGGTGAAGCCCGCGGGCAGCCACGGACCCGGGGCGCCGTCCAGGACGAGCACCTGCCGCGCGGCCGGGACCTGGGCGACCGTCCGCAACGTGTCCTCCAGAGCCGCGCCCGCCAGGGCGGCGGCCTCCCCCGGAGTGAGCGGCGGCACGAGCCGGGTCTTGACCCGTCCGGGGACGGGCTCCTTGGCGATCACGAGCAGCTGACCAGCGGCGTCGCCGTCCCGCCCCGTCGCGCCGTACGCCGGGCTCACCCGGCCCGCCGGGCTCACCCGGCCCGCCGGGCTCACCCGGCCCGCCGGGCCATGACGCGCCGCATGTCGCCGATCGCCCGCAGCGTCCCGCGCACCGTGCCGGTCACCTTCGACCTGCCCTTGCGGGGCAGGTAGTCGACCTCGGCCTCGCCGATGCGCCACCCCGCCTCCGCCGCGCGCAGGACCATCTCCAGCGGGTAGCCGAAGCGCCGGTCGACCAGTCCCAGACCGATCAGCTCCCGCCGTCCGCCGGCCCGCATCGGCCCCAGATCGTGCAGCGGAGCACCCGTACGGCGCCGCAACGTCGCGGCCAGCACGGCGTTGCCGAGCCGGGCGTGCACCGGCCACGACGCGCCCGGCCGCAGGACCCGCCGGCCGAGCACGAGGCCGGCCGCGCCCGAGACGACGGGGCCGCAGACCCGGGGCAGCTGCTCGGGGTCCAGTGACGCGTCGGCGTCCATGAAGCACACGACGTCCGAGGCGGCTGCCGTCAGGCCCGCGTGGCAGGCGGCCCCGAACCCGCGGCGCGGCTCGCTCACGACCGTGGCGCCGAGCTCGGCCGCGATCTTGGCGGATCCGTCGGCCGACCCGTTGTCGACCACGATCGCGTGAAAGCCGCGCGGCAGGCGCCCGAGCACCCACGGAAGCGCCTCCGCCTCGTTCAGGCAGGGCATCACCACGTCGATGTCCATGCGCCGACGCTATGCGGCGCCTCCGCCGCGACTCCCACGCGAAAAGCCGCCTTTCCGAGAAATGACCCCGGCACGGGAACTCGCTGAATTCGCAGGGCGTCTTGCGTTCGAGCGCGCTCCAAGCCCTAGCGTCACCGCCATGACGACACAGACCTGGATCATCACCGGCGCGTCCCGCGGCTTCGGGCGCGCGCTCACGGAGACGGCGCTCGCCGCGGGCGACCACGTGGTGGCGGCGGTGCGCGACCCCCGGGGCGTGGCCGACCTGGAGGCGCGGTACCCGGACACCTGCCTGGCCGCGGCGTTCGACGTCCGGGACGTCGCCGCCGCGCCGGGACTCGTGCGGGACGCCCTCGATCGTTTCGGCCGGCTCGACGTGCTCGTCAACAACGCGGGCCGGGCCGTGGTGGGAGCGGTCGAGGAGGTCGGCGACGCGCAGCTGCGGGAGCTGATGGACCTGCACCTGTTCGGCCCCGCCGCCCTCGTCCGCGCGGCGCTGCCCGTGATGCGCGCGCAGCGCGGCGGGACGATCGTGCAGATGAGCAGCCAGGGCGGGCGGATGTCGTTCCCGGGCGTGTCGGCGTACTCCGCGTCGAAGTTCGCCCTCGAGGGCTGGTCCGAGGCGCTGGCCGGGGAGGTCGCGCCGTTCGGGATCCGGGTGGTGATCGCCGAGCCCAGCCGGTTCAGGACCGGCTTCCACGCGGCGCTCGAGTTCGCCGAGCCGTCCGACTCCTACCGGGACCTGCTCGCCGCCGTCCGCGCGGACATGGCCGGAGCCGACGGCATCCAGGAAGGCGACCCCAGACGGGCGGCCGAGATCATCCTGTCCCTCACACGCGGTGACGCGGCCCCGCTGCGGCTGCCGCTCGGGAGCGAGGCGGTCGAGCGCATCTCGGGCGCGTACCGGCGCGGCCTGGAGGAGGTGGAGCGGTGGGCCGGGACGGCCCGTAGCGCCGACTTCGAGGGCGTCCCGGCCTCGGTCCGCCCGATCTAGGCTGGTGGCCATGACCACCGACGACCTGATGACCAGGGCGCTCGAGACGCTCGGCGACGACGGCCCGCTGTCGGTCGAGGCGATCCACCGGGTCACCGGGCCGTCCGACGTGTCCGAGCCGATGACGATCGCCGAGGTCGCCGACCTTCTCGACGTCTCGCCCCACACCCTGCGCTACTACGAACGGGCCGGGCTGGTCGAGGTGGCCCGCGACGGCAACGGTCATCGCGTCTACGACGCCGGCGCGGTGCGCCGCCTGGTGTTCCTCACCCGGATGCGGCTGTCCGGCATGCCGATGCGCGAGCTGCGGGAGTACGTCTCACTCGTCGACGAGGGGGAGCACACGACGCCCGAGCGGCTCGGCATGCTGGTCGAACACCGCGACGCCGTCCGCCGCCGGATCCGTGAGCTGACCCTGTCGCTCGCGGCCATCGAGTACAAGATCGCCACGTACGGGGGTTCGACGGGGCCGGACGTCCGCGTCCTCGACCCCGCCGCGTCCTGAACGCCTGTCACGGCCTGCGGTGCCGTCGGCGCCCCTGACAGGCGCCTTTCGGGATCAAGGTGCTCGCGGTGGAGCCGGGCGCCTTCCGTACCCGGGCCTACGCGGGCTTCGCCGGCCAGTCGATCGACGAGAGGGTGCCGGACTACTGGCCGATGCTCGCCGCCGTCCGCGACGGCATGATCGCCGAGGACGGCGAGCAGCCCGGCGATCCCGAGCGCGGAGTCCGTGCCGTCATCGCCGCGATCGATCAGGACGACCCGCCCCAGCGGCTCGTCCTGGGGAGCGCGGGGTACGACCGCGTGCTGCACCGGCTGGAGGCCGTGCTGGCCGAGCTCCGCGGCCAGGAGGCCGTCGCGCGTGCCGCTGATTTCCCGGCGGCTTGATCGCCCCGGCGATCACGGTTCCCCGAATTCGGTGGCGGTGTCGAGCACGGCCCTGAGGGCGGACTCGAGGATGTCCACGCCGGTGTGGAGTTCGTCCTCGGTGATCGTCAGGGGTGGGGCGATGCGGAAGATGCCTCCCATGCCGGGCAGCTGGACGATGTTCATGTGCAGGCCTCGTTCCAGGCAGGCCGAGGTGACGGCGGCGCCCAGCGCGTCGGCGGCGGACTTGCTCTTCTTGTCCTTCACGAGCTCGACGCCCTGGAGCAGGCCACGGCCGCGCACGTCGCCGACGACCTCGTAGCGGTCGCGGAGGGCCAGCAGCCGGTCGGCGAGCTGACCGCCCAGCCGCGCGGCGCGTTCGACGAGCTCGTCGCGTTCGATGACCTCGAGGACGGTCAGCGCGACGGCGGCCGCCAGCGGGTCGGAGACGTGCGTGGTGTAGAAGAGGAACCCCCGGTCGTGGCAGACCTGCTCGATCCCGGCGGAGGTGACGACGGCCGCCACGGGCAGCCCGGCTCCGAGGGTCTTCGACAACGTCAGGATGTCGGGGGTGACCCCGTCGCGGTCGAACGCGTACATCGTCCCGGTCCGGCCGAGCCCGGTCTGCGCCTCGTCGAGGACGAGCAACATCCCGCGTTCCTCGCACATCTCCTTGAGCCGGCGCAGGTATCCGGGCGGCAGGTCGATGATCCCGCCCGAGGACAGGACGGGCTCGACCAGGCAGGCGGCGAGGCTCCCGGCGGACTGCCGGTCGACCAGGGCGAAGCCGTAGGCGAGCTCGGCCTCCCAGTCGTACGACCCGTCGGACGACCGGAAGGGCGAACGGTAGGCGTTCGGCGCGGGCAGGGCGAGGTTGCCCGGCGTCGGCGGGCCGTAGCCGCGCCGCCCGGCCGAGAAGGTCGCGGAGGCCGCCCCCTGGGTCATGCCGTGCCAGGAGCGGTCGAAGGAGACGATCTCGTAGCGGCCGGTGAAGAGCTTGGCCATCTTGATCGCGGCCTCGTTCGCCTCGGCGCCCGTGGTGAGCAGCAACATCTTGCTCAGCACGGGAGGCAGGGTCGAGGTGAGCCTGTCGGCCAGCTCCAGCACCGGAGCGCTGAGCATGCCGCTGTAGAGGTGATCCAGCGAGGCGACCGCGGAGGAGACCGTCGCCACGATGTCCGGGTGCGCGTGGCCGAGGATGGCGCTCATCTGGCCCGAGGTGAAGTCGAGGATCGGCGTGCCCTGGCGGTCGAAGACGTGCGCGCCGGAGGCGCGTTCGATGACCCGCGGGGTGAAGCCGGCTCCGTAGCGGATCAGGAGGCGGTCCGCCTCGTCCCAGAACGTCGTGTCCATCGCCCACCCTCTCTGACCGAGATGTCGTGATGCCATCTTCGATCGTCCGCAAGAGTCGTAACAAGCAAACAAATACGGCTCACCGTTCGGCCTTGCCTTACGGTGGGCGTCATGCTGAACCCGCGACGTCTCGCGATCCTGCGCGCGGTCCTGGAGGCCGGGTCGATCAACAGAGCGGCCCGAAACCTCAGCTACTCGCCCGCGACGATCAGCCAGCACATGACCGCCCTGGCGAAGGAGACCGGTCTGGTCCTGTTCGAGAAGCAGGGGCGCGGCATCGTCCCCACCGACGCCGCGCGACACCTGGCGGACCAGGCCCAGTCGCTCCTCGCCGACTTCGGACGCCTCGAACGCGTCGTCGCGGACCTGCGGGGCGGCCAGGCGCAACACCTGGCGATCGCCTGCTTCGCCTCCGCGGCCGAACGATGGATCCCGGACGTCGTCCGGACCGTTCGCCGGCACCAGCCGAACCTCACCGTCGAGATCAGCCTCAACGAACCCGTCGACGGGCGCGGCCGCCGGCGACCGGACCTCGACATCCGGACGGAGCCAGCCGACGGAGCCGAGGTGCACCTCGACGGCTACCGGCGGCACGAGCTCACCGTCGAGCGGCTCGTCGCCGTGCTCCCCGGGACGCACCCGCTCGCCGGCGCCCCCGAACTCGCCCTCCGGGACCTCGAAGGCGAACCCTGGGTAGATCACGACCTTTACGACAGCCCGATCGGCCAGATCATCCAGAGCGCCTGCCGGGCCGCCGGGTTCACGCCGCGCTATGCCGCCCGCCTGGACGACCATCGGGCGGCGCTGCGGCTGGTGGCGTCGGGCGTCGGAGTCGCCGTCCTGCCGCGACTGGCCGTCGCGGAGCTCCCCGGCGGAGTCGTCGCCAGGCCCGTGGTCCGCCCCGCCGTCCTGCGGCGCATCGTCGTCCACGCCCGCCGCGACCGGCGCCGCGGCGAGCTCATCGCCCGCGCGGTGGCACGGCTGCGCGACAGCGCGGCCCGAGCGGATTGACCAGCACGGGTGAGATGCCCGGAATGCCAATGGTCGCGCCAAGCGGCGCTCAGGATCCGGCCATGAACGCGGTCGTCCCGCCTCCGGGTGCCTATCGTGGGCGATATGACCGGTTTGGGAGATTGGTGGTCCATGTCGCCGCGGAGTGGAGCCTGCTGAGCCGTGCCCAGCGACGACCGGACCGCCCGGCAGTGCGCCTCGGCGCTGGACGAGGTGCTCGGCGAAGCCGCTCGCGCGACGGGTGCGCACATCGGCGTGCTCTATCTCGCGGCCGGCGAGGGTCAGCTCATGCTGATGGACGCGGAGATCGGCCTTCCCGCCCAGATCGCCAGGCCGTGGACCAGGCTCCGGCTGAACGCCACCGCCCCGGCGGCGCTCGCCGTCCGCCGGCGCAGCCTGGTATGGGTGCCCGACCACGAGGAGATGGCCCGCCGCTTCCCCTCGACCGCGCTGGCCCTGCCGTACCGCTTCGCCGTGGCCGCGGCCCCGATCGAGGGCAAAGACCGCGTATGGGGCTGCTGGTCGCTGATCTGGCCGCCCTCGCACCCCCGTGAGCTCTCCGCCCAGGAGCTGGACGTCATCACCCTGAGCTCCGAGAAACTGGCCGCCCTGCTGGAGCGGGCGGCCGAGAACGGACATCCCGTGCGACCCACCGGCGAACCCCGCGTCATCCCTCCGGTACGGAGGCGGGCACCGGATCCCGAATACGCGAGCGGCGCCTCCGATTACGTCGACCGCCTGCACGAAGGGTGCGTCACGCTCGACCTGGAGGGCCGCATCACGTTCCTCAACCCCACGGCGGCCGAACTCCTCGGCGGCGAGGTGACCGACCTGCTGGGAAAGCCCCTGTGGGAGACGACGGCCTGGCTCCAGGAGCCCTTGTTCGAAGACCGCTTCAGAGCGGCGGTGGTCAACCAGGAGGTCACCTGCTGCGTGACGCACCGGCCGGACGGCCGCCGCCTGGAATTCCGGCTCTTCCCGGATCCGACCGGCATCAGCCTGCGCCTGACCCTCACCCCGCAGGACGAGGCGGCACCGCAGCATCCGCCGGTGTTCGGCGCCCGCGACCTGTCGAGGGAAGAGGTCTTCTACAACTTCGTGCCGTTCGCCGCGGCGCTGACCCGGGCGCTCAAGGTGCAGGAGATCGTCGATCTGTTCGCCGACCACATCATGCCCGTCGTCAAGGTCCAGGCGATGGCGGTGGCGATAGCCGAGGGCGGCAAGCTGAAGATCGTCGGCTCCTGCGGGTACGAGCGCGAGGTGCTGGACCGGTTCGACGGCGTCCCGCTGACCCTGCCCACACCGGCCGAACGCGCCATCCGCACCGGCGAGCCCGCATTCTACTCCAGCCCGGACGAGCTGCGGCGGCTGTATCCGTACGCCGCGGAGCATGACCGCATGTCGGCGTGGGCCTTCCTGCCGATCGGCGGCTCGGACGGCACGGCGGGTGTCTGCGTGCTCGCCTTCGGCGAGCCACGTTCGTTCACCGGCGAGGACCGTGCCGGCCTGACCACGCTGACCGAGCTGATCTCCCAGGCCCTGGACCGCGCCCTGCTCTACGACGCCAAGGAACGCCTGGCGCACGGTCTGCAGGAGACGCTGCTGCCGCGCAGGCTGCCCGAGATCCCCCGCCTGGCGGCGGCGGCCCGGTACCTGCCCGCCACCCACGGAGTGGAGATCGGCGGCGACTTCTACGATCTCATCCGCCTGGACGACACGGCCATGGCGGTCATCGGCGACGTCCAGGGACACAACATCACCGCCGCCGCGCTCATGGGGCAGGTGCGCACCGCCGTCCGCACCCACGCCGCCGCCGGCGCCGGCCCCGGCGAGGCGCTCACGTTCACCAACCGGCTCCTCATCGAGACGGAGACCGAGCTGTTCACCAGCTGCCTGCTCGTCCACGTCGACCTGCGGCTGCGCACGCTGCGCGCGGCGAGCGCCGGCCACCCGCCGCCGCTGCTGCGCCCGCCGAACGCGCCGGGAGAGATCATCGACGTGCCGGTCGGACCGCCTCTCGGCGTGGACGACGGCGCCGATTACCCCGCCGTCGTGGTGCCCTTCCCGCCCGGCGCCCTGCTGGCGATGTACACCGACGGGCTCGTGGAGACGCCCCACGGCGACATCGAGGAGGCCATCGGCGCGCTCGCCTGCCTGCTGACGGGCGCGGTGGGGCGGCCGCCGCAGGAGCTCGCCGACACCCTGCTCGAACACGCGCCGCACACCGCGCAGCGGGCCGACGACATCGCGCTGCTCGTCCTCGAGCACTGCGCGTGACGCGGGCTCAGGGCATGCGGACGCACGGTTTGCGGGCTCAGGCTTGCGGGCTCACGGTTTGCGCGCCACCCCGCAGACGGCGCTGATCACGCCGGCCGGCTCGTCCCAGCGGTCGGGGTCGGGGCGCCACTCCGGCGTGGGCACCACGCCGGGCTCCACGACCTCCAGGCCGGTGAAGAAACCGGCGATCTGCTCGGGGGAGCGGAGCTGGTAGGTGTTGGCGGCGTTCCGGTTGTAGGCGGTGACGGCCTCGATCAGGGCCGGGTTGGTGTTCGTGCCGTCGCTCAGCGCCAGGTAACTCCCGGACGCCAGGGGACGCATGAGCCGCTCGACGATGCCGCGCGGGTCGTCGTCGTCCGTCACCTGCCCCGCGATGCTCAGCATCATGACCGCCGTCGGCCGGCTGAGGTCGAGGGTCTTCGCGGCCTCCTCCAGGATGATGTCGGGACGGCGGACGTCCGCGTCGACGTAGTCCGTGGCGCCCTCGGGGGCGCTGGTCAGCAGGGCACGGGCGTGCGCCAGCACGATGGGATCGTGGTCGACGTAGACGACGCGGGTCTCGGGGGCGATGCCCTGGGCGACCTCGTGCGTGTTGTTCGCCGTGGGCAGCCCGGTGCCGATGTCCAGAAATTGCCGGATCCCGGCTTCCTGGACGAGGTAGCGGACGGAGCGGATGAGGAATTCGCGCTGCAGCCGGGCGACCATCGCGAAGTCGGGGAACAGCCGCAGCAAGGTCTCGCCGGCCTCACGGTCCACCGGGAAGTGGTCCTTGCCTCCCAGAAGGAAGTCCCATACCCGAGCGGAGTGGGGCACAGTGGTGTCTACACGGGCCCAGGCGGACGCCTCGGCATCGCTGTCACGCATGGTGGAAGACCATCCCCTATCAAGATCGAATACTTACATCGACACTAGCGCACCATCGTGCCCGCTGCCGCGATCTTGTTCGATCACCGATGAGGCGGGCCACGGCCCGCGCGGGAAACGCCAGGCCGGCATCACCCGCGACCGTGCCGGAAGTCAGCGGCCATGGCGGGTGGCGAGCCTTTCGATGGTGCGGAGCTCCTGGTCGATCTTCGCGAGCGCGTCGGGAAGAGACTGCGACCCGGTTCCGCCGGGGGGCTGCCCGCGCCGGTGTTCCAGATGCGCCAGCAGGGTCTCGCCGCCCACGGGGCGGGCGGCGAAGGCGATGACGATCGTGGCGGACTGCATCAGGCACCAGCCCGGCCGGAGCCTCGCGTCCATCGAGTCCTCGCGCCCGGCGGTGTCCCGCACGATCAGGCGCAGGAACTCACCGCGCCGCTCGATGACACGCACCTCGGCGACGCCGGGTTCGTAGCGGGGAGTGGCGTGTTCCAGGTCCGCGACGACCCGCCACACGGCCTCGAAGGGGGCGGCGACGCGGCGCCGCCCGACGGCGGCGCCGGGCAGGGCGGCCGCGAGAACGGCCAGGCGGTCGAGCGGGTCGAGATCGGGGAGCGCCACAGGATCGTTCATGATTCCCACACCTCCCGGAACGCGGCCCTGGCCCGATGCAGCCGGGATTTCACGGTTCCTATCGGGATCCCCAACGTGGTGGCGATCTCTTGTTCGCTGAGGCCTTCGCGGGTGCGCAGGACCAGCACGACGCGCTGGGAGACCGGCAGGCGCGCCAGGGCGTCATCGATGTCCACGAGCCCTTCCAGCGAGGAGGCGGGGCGGCTCATGAGCGTCCCCTCCGCGGCGATCTCCAGGTCATGCCGGTGGGCGAGCCGGATCGCCGTCCGGACGGTGACCGACCGTACCCAGGTCATGATCGCCTCAGGGGCGCGCAGCGAGGGCAGGCCCCGGAAGATCGCCAGCAGGGCCTCCTGCGTCGCGTCGTCGGCCGCCGCCGGGGCGATCCGAGCACATAAGCGGCGGACGTACGGGGCCAGTTCGTCGAGCAGCCGGTCCAGCGCGAGCGCGTCCCCCTGCTGAGCGGCGGCGACGTCCTCGGGGTCCACGCCAGGAAGATTACAAGGAACCTTTCGCGAGTTCTCCGCCACTTTCAGCCTGGAGGACGTCACGCAGAGAGGCCTGTCCTGTGAAACCAGACCTGCACATCGTCGGCGCCGGCCTGACCGGGCTCACCGCCGCCATCGAGGCGGCCGAACACGGCCGGCGGGTGACCGTCGCCGAGGCGCATTCCCGGCCGGGCGGGCGGGCACGCACACCGGCGGCCCCCTACCGGGCCAACCTCGGTCCCCACGCGATCTACGTGGACGGGCCGTGGTGGGCGTGGCTGGAGCGCCGCGGCCTCACCCCGCCGATCGTGGCGGCGCCGCGCCATGCCGCCCTCGTCCGGGCGGGCGGCCGGTTCGGCCCGTGGCCGGCCGAACTCGGCCACGCCATCGCCGCGCTGCCCGCCGAGGCGCCCGCGGCGGAGTCGTTCCGCGCGTGGCTGCTCCGGCACGTCGACGCCAGGACGGCCGAGGCCGTCATCGGAGTGGCCTTCATCTTCACCTTCGACCACGACCCGGGGCGGCTTTCGGCCGCGTTCGTCCGGCAGCGCCTGCGCCGGGCGCTGGCCGGCGGCGCCCGGTACGTGGTGGGCGGGTGGTCCACCCTGGTCGACCTGCTGGCCGAACGAGCCGCCGGCCTCGGCGTGCGGATACGCACCCGGACCCGGGTGTCCGCCCTGCCCGCGGGCCCTGCGATCCTGGCCACCAGCCTGGCCGCCGCGCGCCTGCTGACCGGCGACCGATCGCTCACCTGGCCCGGCGCCCGCGTGGCGACGATCGACCTGGGCCTGCGGGCCGGCGGCGGCCCGGAGTGGTTCCGCGCGATGGACCTCGACGACCGGATCTACGCCGCCCGCTACAGCCTCGCCGACCCCACCTTTGCCCCGCCCGGGCACGAACTCGTCCAGATCTCCGCCGCCTGTGCCCCAGGCGAGCGGAAAGCCGACGCCGAACGCCGCGTGCAGCGGCTCCTCGACGATTCCTGGCCCGGCTGGCGCGCCGCGGTGCGGTGGCACCGCAGCGCCCTGCGCACGGACTGCACCGGAGCCCTCGACCTGCCCGGGACGACCTGGCACGACCGCCCGGCCGTCGGCCGCGCCGGCACGCTCGCCGTGGCCACGGACCAGTCCGCCGCGCCCGGCCTGCTCGCCGAGGTCGGCGTCAGCGCCGCGCGACTCGCCCTCCAGCAGCTCGGCGAGACCTCCTCGTACGGACGCACGGCGAGCGGCTGGAAGACCGGGTGATGGACGGGTCACTCACGTGCCCGGCCACGGTGGAGCGGCCCGCCCGAATCTGTCGGTCGCTCGTGCGAGGATGACGCCTTCGTCGGCGTTCCCGGGGGGCTTGCATGTGGAGATCTCTGCCGTCGGCGGCGCGGACGTTGCTGTGGGTGCGGATCCTCAACGCGCTCGGCGCCTATGCGCTGTCGTTCCTGGCTGTGCTCGCCGGCCCCGAGCTGGCCGCCGCGGCGCTGGCCCTGTTCGGGGTGACGGCGCTGGTCTCGCGCTGGGCGGGGGCGTTCCTGCTCGACCGGTTCTCGCCACGCGGGGTGCTGGCCGCCGGCCTGGCCGCGACCGGCCTGGCCCTGGTCGCGCTCACGCTCGCGCAGGGGCCCGCGCAGGTGCTGATCGCCATCGCCCTGGTCGGCCTCGCTTTCGAGCTGTACGAACCCGCCTCGCAGGAGCTGCTGGCGCGGGTGAGCTCGGGCGAGCAGCGCCACACCACGTACGCGGTGCTGGGGGTGACGTTGTCGGCGGCAGGGGCGGCGGCGGGCGTGCTCGCGGCGGTGCTGCTGCCGTTGGGGGTGCGCTGGCTGGTGGCCGCCGACGCGCTCACCTGCCTGGCCGCGGCCTTCGTGGCGGTGGCGTTCCTGCCCCGCGACGACGCCCGGCCCGGCAGGGGGCGCGGTGAGGGGGCCGGGCGCTGGCGGCCGCCCGCCGCGTTGCTGCGCCTGACCGTGGCGGGCACCGTGTTCGCGGTCGGCTCCCTCGCGGTGATGATGTATCTGCCGCTGGCGCTGCTGGAGCGGGGCGCTCCGGCGTGGCTGCCCGGCCTGACGCTGGCGGGCGCCGCCGCGCTGGCGCCGCCGGCGCTGTGGGCGGCCCGCCGGCTGCTCGCGGGGCGCTCCCACGGGCTGATCCTCGGAGTGGGGACGCTGCTGCTCGGGGTGCTCGCGCTGGTGATGGCGTCCACCACCGCTCCCGCGCTCACCATCGCCGCCTACCTCGGCTGCACCGCCGTCAACAGCGTGCTGCTGGGCCGCTGGCAGTCGGTCGTCGCCGACGCCGCGCCGCAGGCCGACCGGCCTCGCTGGTTCGCCTTCCAAGGATCGTCGTGGGGCGTGGCGCAACCCGCGGTCCCGCCGCTGGCGGCGCTGGCCGGCACCGCCGTCGGCACGATGGGGGCCGGCGCGTTCCTCGCCGCGGGCGTGGCGTTCCTGGTGGTGCCGCTGATGTTGCGCCGCCTGCCGGCGTCCGCCGTCTGACGGGGGCGTCGCGTGCCGCCCTGCCGCCGGCTCAGGCAGGCTGTTCTGCCTGTGCCTGAGCGTCGAGGGTGGGCTCTGGAACGGGGGTCAGCCGGACCTGGGTGATGGCGTGGCCCTCGACGGCGAGGACGCGCAGCCGCCAGCCACCGGTGACGACGTGCTCGCCCGGGGCGGTGGGGACCCGGCCGAGCAGCGCCAGGACGAGACCGGCGACGGTGGTGTAGTCGCCGTCGGGGCGCTCCTCCAGGTGCACGTCGACGTCCTGCAGGTCGTGCACGGGGAAGGTACCGGGCAGCACCAGGCTGCCGTCGGCCTCGCGGGTGACGTTCACGACGTCGCGGTCCGTCTCGTCGTAGATCTCGCCGACGACCTCCTCCAGCAGGTCTTCGAGGGTGACGATGCCGTCGACCGAGCCGCGTTCGTCGATGACGAGGGCGAACTGCTGGCGTTCGGACTTGAAACGGCGCAGCGCGTCGGAGACGGGCAGGCTGTCGGGGAGCAACAGCGGCGGACGGGCCACGTCGGCGGCGGTGACGGCGCTCTCGTCGGTGAGCAGGTCGCGCAGGTTGGCGATGCCGACGACGTCCTCCAGGCTGTTGTCACGGATGACGGGCGCGCGGGAGTGACCGGAGGCGGCCAGCAGGCGGCGGGCGGTGCCGGTGGGGGTGTCGGCGGCCAGGGTGAACACCTGCCGGCGCGAGATGAGCACCTCGCGCAGGACACGTTCGGTGATCTCGACGGCGCCGGAGATGATCATGCGCTGTTCGGGGGTGAAGCCGCGGTGCGACGTCACCAGGTCGCGGATCTCCTCGGGGCTGATCTCCTCGCGGTGCCGTTTCGGGTCGCCGCCCATGAGCCGCACGGCCAGGTCGGTGGAGGCGGCCAGGGCCCACACGACAGGCCGGGACAGGGTGGCGATCAGGCTCAGCGGGCGGGCGGCCAGCATGGCCCAGGTCTCGGCGCGCTGCATGGCCACCCGCTTGGGCGCCAGCTCGCCGAAGACCAGCGTGAGGAAGGTCAGGACGATCGTCACCAGGACGATGGACACCGGGCCGGCGGCGTCGCCGAGGAAGCCGAGCAGCGGCACCAGCGGCTCGGCCAGGGTGACCGCCGCGGTGGCCGAGGCGAGAAAGCCCGACAGGGTGATGACCAGCTGGATGGTGGCCATGAACTGGTTGGGGTCGCGGGCGAGGCGGACCAGGATCTTGCCGCCGGCGCCGCGCTGTTCCAGCCGGCGCAGCTGGCCTTCCCGCAGCGAGATCAACGCCAGCTCGCTACCGGCGAAGACCGCGTTGACGATGACCAGGACCACGACGAGGGCGAGCTGAAACCAATAGCCGTCCACGGCAGAAGGGCTCCTTGAACATGATGATCCGGCGTCAGGCCGGTGAAGGGGGTTGTCGTCAGCCGACAGGAGAATGCGTCATCCCCGGCCGGACGAGAGCTGCCGGCCGGTACGCGGATGACATGACACGGCCGTGGCGCGGGAGCGCGCGGGTGAGGGTGCGCCGGACCAGAGCCCGGCCTGGTACTGCACTCCTCCACGGGAGACTCGTCACTCCGTTCTTCGCCCAGCGGCACAGTCATGCCTGACAACGGGTGAGGCCGGAGGGAAGTTCCACGCCGTACCGCCCTGTTCCCCGGGTCCGGCGGTGAACTGACGAACGCAGCAGGACGAGGATGATGCCGGACACCGCCAGGACCCGGTTCCCAGAGGGGTCGGGCCGCCAAGGTGGCGCTCAGTCATGCGGTGGCAGTGATCCGATCTGGTGGTCGGCGACGTTGAGCGACTCCTCGACCAGCCGGCGGAGGTGTCCGTGGTGGAGGGAGTACACGACCCGGCGCCCGTCCTTGCGGGTGGACACCAAGCCGGCGAGCCGGAGCTTGGCCAGGTGCTGGCTGACAGAAGGACGGGGGGCGCCGATGGCCTCGGTCAGGGTGGTGACATCGGCTTCGCCGAGGCTCAGCTGGCTCAGCAGCGCCAGTCGCGTGCGATCGGCGAGAAGCGCCAGAACGGAGGCGGCGACCTCGAACCGCTCGTCCCTCTGCTGGGAGGTCAGCGCATTTGCGTGTGCCGCGCTCATGCTCATGACCACATCGTAGAGCGGCGGCGGCGACCGGTGGCGGGGCGCACGCGGCGGCCGAGGCTATCGGTGGGCGAGCAGGACGGCGTGGTGGTCGGTGCCGTCCGGCCCGTCGGGGTCGGCGTGCACCGTGGCGGCCCGCAGACGCGGCACGTCGTGGAGGAGCCGGTGCTCGGCCTCCACCGACACGGCGTGCGCCTCGACCAGGGAGAGCTCATGACTCACCACGATCTCGACCTCCGCCCGGAGCGCGTGGCCGATCCAGCGCATGCGCAGCGAGCCGACGCGGCGCACGCCGGGGGTCCCGGCGACGACCTGCTCGGCCTTGGTGATCAGCGCGGGGTCGACGGCGTCCATCAGCCGGTGGTAGACCTCGCGGGCGGCGTCACGCAGCACGTAGAGGATCGCGACGGTGATGAGCAGGCCGATGACCGGGTCGGCGTACGGCCAGCCGGCCCATACCCCGGCTGCGCCGAGCAGCACGGCCAGTGACGTGAAGCCGTCGGTGCGGGCGTGCAGGCCGTCGGCGACGAGGGCCGCGGAACCGATCTCGCGACCGACCTTGATCCGGTAGCGGGCCACCAGCTCGTTGCCGAGGAAGCCGACGACGCCCGCGGCGGCGACCCAGCCGAGCGCCTCGACGTCCTGCGGGTCGATCAGCCGCTTGACGGCCTCGTACCCGGCCAGGCCCGCCGAGGCGGCGATGATCAGCACGATGATGATGCCGGCCACGTCCTCGGCTCGGCCGTACCCGTAGGTGAACCGGCGCGAAGCCGTCCGCCGGCCCACCGTGAACGCGATCGCCAGCGGCACCGCGGTCAGGGCGTCGGCGAAGTTGTGCAGGGTGTCGCCGAGCAGGGCCACCGATCCGGACACCGCGAAGATCGCCACTTGGGCGAGGGCGGTGACGGTGAGCACGACGAAGGAGATCGCCAGAGTGCGCATACCGCGGCGGCTGGTCTCCAGCGCGTGGTCGGTCCTGGCCGCCGCGTCGTGACTGTGCGGCGTCACCACGTGGCGGAGCCGTTCCCCCAGGGTGCGCCTGGGGGACGCGTGGCCGTGGCCGTGGCCGTGTCCGTGTCCGTGTCCGTGTCCATGGCCGTGGTGCGGTTCCGGGACACTTCGCGCGCTCATCTGCTGCTCCTCGTCACTTCTCGGTGGAGCACGGGGGGACAGTACCGTAATACCCGCCGATATGTAGTCATATGCGCACGCAAGCACATGTCAGTTGCATCCACCATGCAGCAGCACAACGGTGGCCGACGGATCCACGGAACACACGATCGCGGCACGGCCGGCCACGCAGGCGACGAATCCATGACGTAGGTAAGAGAGAACCGGGTGAAGATCGCGCACCGCTGTTCCCCTTGGAGCGGCCGGTGCGCCCGCGTACGTGTTCCCGCCGCCGGTCGGGACGTGATCTCGAGGAGTGACATGTCCAAGGCGGGCGACGCCCTCCATCGCACGTTCTTCCGGATGTTGTCCCGCCTGCCGGGAAAGGGCGCGCAGGTTTCGTTGGGCCGCTACTTCGACTGGTGGCACCGCAAGCCCGACCCTTGGAGCTACACCCGCGACACCTACGAGCAGGATCGGCACGCGTCACTGCTCGCGTCCCTGCCGCCGCGCGCGTACGCCCGCATCCTGGACGTCGGCTGCAGCGAGGGCTTCTTCACCGATCGCCTGGCCCTGGCCCACCCCCAGGCGGAGACCGTCGGCGTGGACGTCTCCGCCCAGGCCGTCCGCAGCGCCACCGGCCGAGGCGCGTCGCCGGCCCGCTTCGCGTGCATGGACATCCGGCACCAGACCCCCGAAGGGGCCTTCGACCTGGTCGTCTGCACGGAGATGTTGTACTACGTGGGCGACCCGCGCCTGCTCCGGCGGGTCTCCGAACGGCTGACCGGTCTGCTGCGCCCGGGAGGCGTCCTGGTGGCGTCCCACCCATGGCCGGAGTCCCGGCGGCTGCACCGCCACTTCTCCGCGGACGCCCTCCTGCGCCCTCTCGGCGAGCACGTCGTCCCCCATGACGAACGTTCCTACACGATCTGTCTGTACGAGCGGACGGGTTCGGACGACGGCTCCGTCCCCACGACGCATTAAGTCAGATGAGTTAGCGTCCCTGTAACGCGATGGTGCGCATTCACCGGATGCGCACGGGCAGTATCCGCAAGGGGGACGGGGGTCGTGAAGGCGATGACGAGTACGCCCGGGCGTCTCGCCGGCGCGCGGGCCGGCCGGTGCACGCGATGAGTGCGCTGCTGGGCCTGCTGGCCATCTTCGTGCTGACGGCCGCCACCGGCTACTTCGTCGCCCAGGAGTTCGCCTACGTCAGCGCCGATCGGCTCGCCCTGTCCGAGCAGGCCGCGGCGGGCGACAAGAAGGCGGCCAAGGCCCTCAAGGTGATGGAACGGCTGTCGTTCATGTTGTCGGGCGCGCAGCTCGGCATCACCGTCACCGCTCTGGTGGTCGGGTTCATCGCCCGACCGGCTCTGGCGGAGCTGATCGCTCCCGGGCTGACCGCGTTGGGCATGCCCGAGGGCATGGTGGGGGCGGTGGCGCTGGCGGTCGGCTTCGCCCTGGCCACGATCATCCAGATGGTGCTGGGCGAGCTGGCGC
The DNA here is from genome assembly GCF_003236395.1 of Nonomuraea aridisoli. Taxonomy (GTDB): domain Bacteria; phylum Actinomycetota; class Actinomycetes; order Streptosporangiales; family Streptosporangiaceae; genus Nonomuraea; species Nonomuraea aridisoli. The sequence continues at coordinate 35,200 of NZ_POUD01000002.1, forward strand.
CCAAGAACCTCGCCCTGGCCAGGCCCGAACCGCTGGCCCGCGCGCTGGCCGGCTCGACCCTGGTCTACCTGGCCGTCGCCGGGCCGGTCATCAAGCTGTTCGACACCGCGGCCAACCGGCTGCTGCGCGCCGTCGGCATCGAGCCGGTCGAGGAGCTGCACCACGGCGCCACGCTGGAGGAGCTCGGTCACATCATCGGCGAGTCCGAGGCCCACGGCCACCTGCCGGGCAGCCACGCCGACGTGCTCGAACGCGCGCTGAACTTCTCCGAGCACACCGCCGACGAGGTCATGGTGCCGCGCGTCGAGGTGATCTCCGTCTCCGGCACGGCCGCCGTCGCCGACGTGGACGTGCTCGTCGCCCGCCACGGCCACACCCATTACCCCGTTCTCGGCGACACCATGGACGAGGTGATCGGGCTGGTCAGCCTGCGCGATCTCGCCGCCGTCCCGGCGGAGAAGGCCGCCCGGACACGCGTCGCCGACGTCGCCCGCGACGTGCTCCTCGTGCCGTTCTCCCTGTCGTTGCCCGACCTGGTCCAGCAGCTGCACATCCGCGGGGAGGAGGTCGCGGTCGTGGTGGACGAGCACGGTGGCCTGGCAGGGCTGCTGACGTGGGAGGACGTGGCCGAAGAGCTGGTGGGCGAGATCGCCGACGAGAACGACCGCGACACCCCATCCGCGCTGCGCGGCGCGGACGGCTGGGAGCTGGACGCCTCGTTGCGCATCGACGAGATCGCGCTCACCACCGGCCTCGTCCTGCCGGAGTCCGACGACTACGACACGCTCGGCGGGCTCATCCTGCACGCGCTGGGCCGCTTCGCCGCGCCCGGCGACATCATCCGGGTCGAGCTGCCCGCCACCCTGGATCCCGGCGCGCCCACCCGCGCCCGGCTCGAGGTCCTGACGCTCCACCGGCACGTTCCTCACCGCGTCCGCCTGACCCCCTACCGCCACGACGATCGGGAACGGCCGTGAACCTGCCTCTGGGCCTGGCCCTGACCCTGGTGCTGCTGGTCGGCAACGGCTTCTTCGTCGCCGCGGAGTTCGCCCTGGTCGCCGCCAAGCGTCACCGGCTGGAGAAGGCCGCCGCCGACGGCAGCCGGGCCGCCTCGGCCGCCCTGTCGGGGATCAAGGAGCTGTCGCTGATGCTCGCCGGCGCCCAGCTCGGCATCACGCTGTGCTCCCTCGGTCTCGGTGTGGTCTCCGAGCCGCTCATCGCCGGCACCCTGACCCCGCTCTTCCACACGGTGGGCCTGCCCGAGGCCGCCGCGCACACCGTGGCGTTCGTCATCGCGCTGGCGCTGGTGACGTTCCTGCACATGGTGCTCGGCGAGATGGCGCCCAAGTCGTGGGCCATCGCCCATCCCGAACGCTCGGCCACCATCCTGGCGCTGCCGTTCCGCGGCTTCACCGTGCTGGTCCGACCGTTGATCAGCGCGCTCAACGCGATCAGCAACGGCCTGCTGCGGCTGGTCAAGGTCCGCCCCCGCGAGGAGGGCGCGACGCCACGCACCCCGGCCCAGCTCCAGCGCCTGGTGCAGGAATCACGCCGGCTCGGCCTCATCGAGGCGGACGACCACGCCGTGCTCAGCCAGGCGCTCCAGGCTCCGAACGCCGCCATCACCGCTCTGGTGACGCCGGCCGAGCAGGTGGCCGCCGTGCCCGCCGGCGCCGGACCTCAGGAGATCATCGACGCCTGCCTGCGCGCGCAGCGCACCCGTCTGATCGTCGGCCCGGTCGCGGCCCCCATCGGGGTCGTCCACCTGCGTGACGCCTACCTCGCCCGAAGCCGCGGCACGGCCACCACGGCCGGACAGCTCGCCTACCGCCTGCCGGTGCTGGCGCCGGACGTGTCGGTGGCGGAGGCGGTCGGGCGGATGCGCGCCGCACACAGCCAGATCGCGCTGATCCGCCCCGAGAGCGGGCCGGTGACGGGTCTCATCACCCTCGACGACCTGCTCACCACCCTGCTCGTGCCCGCCTGACTCCTCTCACAGGACGAGCAGGAGCTCGTAAGCGTTCAGCGCCCACACCAGCAGCCACAGCGTCAGGGCGGGTGTGCCCGCCGACGCTCGTCTGGTTCGGTTCCTGACCATAGGGCACCACGACGCCTTCCACGTCTGTCGATGACATCCCCAGTCTGACCGCCGGTCGTCCACGCGCGCATCCCATATACGGGGCCGTCGACGGGCGTCGGGGAGCAGCCGTACCTGTCGGCGTCGCGGTCGGGCCGCGCTTCAGACGCCGCGTGATCAGGCGCCGAACGGACGCGCCGAGCGATGGCGGCGCGCGGTGCCGGCCATGGCCGTCGCGATGCTGATCACCGTTGTCTGTATCGCCGTCCTGCGGCTCGCGGGCCGGACCGACCGTTCCACCTCACCGGCTGCCCTCGGCCGACCTGGGGGCCTCCGGCTGACCCCGCACGATGAGCTCCCATCCTCGCGGGCTGAGGGCGTAGGCCGACACGCTGCCCGCGGCGAAGTGCCGCCAGGCGGCCGGGCGGGCGAACGTCGCCGCCGCGACCAGCCCCACCAGCAGCGCGCTGCGCGGATCCCGGCCCGGAGTCAGCTCCTCGGCGCTGCCCGCGTAGCCAGGTCCACCCCCGACAGCAGGGCGTCGACCGGCTCGACCAGGCGCGGGTTGACGTCGATGAACACCGGGCCCTGCTCGGTGAGGACGACGTCCGCCGACAACGCGCCGTGCCAGCCGAGCTCGCCGCCGAGCCTGCGCAGGTGGCCGGCGACCTCGGGCAGCGGCAGGCCCCGCTTGCGGCTCGCGCCGCCCCGCGCGCCCTCGCCAGTGCGTTCGCAGGCGTGGAAGGCCACCGGCGCGCCCGCGGCGAACACCGACTGCACCATCACCAGCGGACCGCGGACCTCCCGCTGCACGAGCATCGCGGACGAGCCGTCCAGGTCGGCGGGCCCCTCCAGACGGCGTACGCCGCTGGTCGCCGTACCGATCGGACGTTTGAGATAGGCGGGGAAGCCGTCCCAGGCGGCCAGTTCGGCGGTGCTCGTGACACCGCCGACGGGGGTTGCGGCAGACCGAGCCCGGCGAGGGTGGTGAAGGCCGACACCTTGTCCTGTACGGCGGCCAGCGCGGCGAACGGCGGCACCACCGTGGCCACCCTGCGCCGGCGCAGCGCCTCGGCGGCGCGTGACAGACGCGCGACCTCGGGACCACCGGCCTGGTCCCGCGCGGCGTCGATCACGGCTCAGCCGGGAAGGCGTCCGCGCCCGCGCGGGCGACCGTGATGTCCTGCTCGACGGTCCCGGCGCTCACGCCGATGGCGCCGGCGATCTCGCCGTCGGCCGCCGTCAGGGGGATGCCGCCGCCGAAGATCACCAGGCCGCCGTTGGTCACCTGGACGCCGAAGAGCGGCCCGCCGGGGGCGGCGGACGTGCCGAGGTCCTCGGTGGTCGTCGCCATCAGCGCGGCGGTCCTGGCCTTGCGGATGGCGATGTCGATGCTGCCGAGTTTCGCGCCGTCCTGGCGGGCGAACGCCAGGAGGTGCCCGCCGCCGTCGACCACGGCGACGTTCATCGGCCGGCCGATCTCCACGGCCCTGTCCAGTGCGGCGTCCAGCACGCGGCGGGCGCCCGCCAGGTCGAGCCGTACGGTCATGATGCAGCTCCCTTCGAGACGGGTTCCGGCGGCATGCCCTTGAACGGGATGCCGGCGACGAGCCGGCCCGCGTTGTGTCCCATGACCCGTGCGCCGCGCGCCGGGCCCGCCGCCACGGGTGCGTGCGGCGGGAGTTTGGCATGGTGCACGCACACGTCGCCCGCGGCGTCCACGCCCACGCCCACGTCGAGCTCGGAGGCCTGCGCCGCCGCGAACGCCAGCTCCCGCGCACCGCCCTCCCGAGCACGCCACGCCTCCTCGACGCGGTCCGGCCCGCCCTCCTCAGCTTGCTCGGCGCGGTCCGGCCCGCCCGTCTCCTCGGCCTGCTCGATGCGGAACGGCACGCCCTCCTCTTCCAGACCGGCCGTGACGTCGCCCAGGCAGCGGCGGCTCCGAGGTCCCGGGTGGTGGAGCACCACCACGGCGGGCCGGTGCCGTGCGGGGGAGTGCGGCATGTCGTTCAGTCTCCCCGCGCCCGCGTCGCCGCGTGGCTCGCGACCAGGCCGGTGGCGACCGCGTTGCGCGGGCCCTGGGCGCCGCGCACGTTGCCGGTGCCGCTGACGATGCCGAACTCCGCCAACGCCTCCGCGATCATGTCGGGGATCTCGAAGTCCAGCGCGGAGCCGCCCAGGACGACCACGAAGCCGATGTTCCTGACGGCGCCCCCGGGCGCCACCTGCTCCAGCGCGCGCAGGGCGTTGACCACGAAGACGCGCCGCTTGGCCGATCGGCGCACCTGGCGGATCTTCTCGACGGTGTGCCGGGTGGGGATCGGGCGCAGGCCGGTGTCGCCGAGCACGACGACCCGGGCGAACGCGTCGGCGGGCAGCGGCTCCCGGAAGAAGCGGACGGTGCCGTCCTCCATGCGGAGGTGGAAGAAGCTCTCCGCCTTCGCCAGCGGCGACCGTTTGATGTCCTCGGCGAGGGCGAGGTCGTCCAGGCCGAGCTCGGAGTCGATCAGGCTGGTGACGAGATCGCCCGCGCCGGCCAGGTGCACGGAGCGGACCAGGCCGTCCCCGGTGGCCAGCGCCGCGTCGGTGGACCCGCCGCCGAGGTCGAGGATCGCCAGCGGCAGCCCGGCGCCGGGGGTGGTGAGCGCGCCCAGCAGGGCCATGTCGGCCTCGACGCCCCCGATGAGCACGTCGGCGCCGAGCTCCGCGCGCAGCCGGGCGGCGAGGAGTTCCATCGGTCCCCTGGTGGTGCGGACCATCGCGGCCAGCGCGACCGCGTTCTCCAGCGCGAACTCGCCCGCCAGGCCGCCGGTGACGCGCTGCGGCACGAAGGTGTCCGCGGCGAGCACGTCCTGGATCCGCACGGCGTCGGCGGGCGTCGCGGTGAGCCGCGCCATGGTGTCGCGGACGCGGGCGAGCATCCCGCCGACGTGGGTGCCGGGCTCGCCGACGGCGTCGGCGAGGGGCCGCACCCGGCGCAGCGCCGCCATGATCTCGTCGGCGCCGGCGTCCACCTCGACGGTGCGTTTCACCGTCTCGCCGATCAGGGACAGCGTGCCGGCCGGGATCCTGCGGCCGGTGACGTCGCCGGCGGGGGTGCGCACCACGACGGCCGACCGGTTGCCCACCAGCGCCCGCGCCACCGGCGCGATCATGCGGGTCTGCTCGGGGTCGAGCCGGAACACCGTGGCGATGCCGTAGCAGTCCGACAGGGTCTTGATGGTACGGCCGGCCTCGGCGACCTCGACGGCGGCCCGCATGCCGAGCGGGACCCGGTCCACCAGCGTCACCTCGTCGACCACCGGAGCCGGCCGGTCCAGCCGGTTCGCGATCAGGTTGGCGTCGTCGGCCCGCACGATCACGCCGGTGACGTGGACGCCGCGCGCGGTGGCGGCGTTGATCCCGGCGGCGGCGTCCTCGAAGTCGACGCCCGCGCCGACGACGCAGACGACCTCGCCGCCGGGCGCGCACGCGGGCAGGTCGGAGAAGGCCACGGTGGTGCCGACGCCCAGCCCCACGCCGCCCGGGGTGTCCGGGTTGTGGCCGATCATCGTGGACTCCGTGATGATCGTCTCGCTGATCGTCTCCATCGCGAGCCCGCTGATCACCGGGGTTGCCTCGTTGACCAGCACCGCGTGGAGCCCGGCCGGGTCGCGACCGGCCACGGGGCCGGCTGCCGCCAGCGCCCGGCGCACGACGTCGGCGACGCCCGCGACGTTCTCCGTCGTGCCCTTGACGCCCGTGGTCCTGCCCAGCGCCGCGGCCAGGTAGATGACGGTCCCGTCGGCGGCGACGTCCGCGGCGCACGCCTCCGTGGTCGAGTTGCCGATGTCCACCCCGACGACCAGGCCCATGGCTCAACCGGCCGTACGGATCAGCACGTCCAGCTCCACCGGCTCCGCGCCCGGGCGCACGAACTCGGTCTCCTTGATGTGCAGCAGCGCCGCCTTGGCCTGCCAGCGGGGGCGGGCCATGTGGTCGTTGCGCGAGGGGACGGGTTCGGGCGACTCGCCCTTGGCGTACCGCGCGGCGTTGCGGCCGATCAGGCGGAACGTCTCCAGGTCCAGCAGCGGCGCCTGCGGGAACAGCTCCAGGTTGGACAGCCGGAGCAGGTCCTTCTGGTGGATCATGGTGGTGCCGCGGGACAGGATGCCGACGCCGATGCCCGATCCGGACAACCGTGCCGCGGCGTGCGCGATCGCCGCGAGGTCGGCGCTCGCCCGGAACCGGACCACGCGCGCGTGCATCCCCTGCTCCTCCACCCCGGCCAGCAGCTCGCGCAGCACGTCGGCGTGCGGGACGCCGACGATGGTCTTGGAGAAGAAGTCGCCGAACGCCGGGGACAGCCCGACGACCACCTCGTCGGATCGGCGCCCGGGCATCGCCGGGCCCTTCTCCCGCAGTTCGAGCGTCCGGGCTCCCGCCACGGTGTCGGTCATCGGTCGACCTCCTGCTCGGGGTTGCGGGCGCTGACGACGTGCCGCAGCCGTTTCATCTCCTCCCACCGCGCGCCGCTCGGCCGGTACCCGGTGCCGGGGCCGGCGTAGTCGTTGGCGTCGTTGACGGCCGACAGCGTGGTCAGCTCCGGGGTCAGGATCGCCGAGGTGTGCAGCAGGTCGCCGGACACCCGCTGCCGCAACACGCCGAGCAGCGCCTCGGCCACGTCGGGGAACCCGGAGGCGTCCAGCCCCTTGACGATGTCGAGGCCGGTGATGCCCCGGTCCATGACGGACTGCGCCGACTTGAGGTCCTCCAGCACGTCGCGGGGCGGCAGCTCCTTGCTGCCGTGGGCGTACGTGACCGCCTCGATCTCCTTGTCGCTGATCGGCGCGAGGCCGAGGTAGGCGAACACGCCCTGCAACGCCCGGGCGGCCCGGTCGCGGGCGGCCAGGATCTCCGCCTCGGGGACGTGCCGGAGGGCGCCGTCCACCTGCAGGTCACGCTGGATCACGTTCCAGTCGTCGAAGTCCTCCGGGTCGAGGTTCGAGCCGGCGAACATGTTGTCGTAGTTCGGCACGGCCGAGAACCCGGAGCAGATGAAGTCGGTGCCGGGCAGCAGCTGCGGCATCAGCCGGGCGGTGCGGCGCATGTCGGAGTGGGAGAAGGACTGGTCGTTGCCGGAGGCGCACTCCAGGTCGACGGTGCTGGCGATCAGGTTCTCCGCGAGCACCGCGCGGATCCCGGCGGGCACCGCGCCCGGCACGCCGATGCAGCTGATCGAGCCGTTCTGCAGGCCCTGCACCCCGGCCCCCTTGGCGACCAGGATGCAGCGGATCTCCAGGTACAACATCGACTTGCCTTCGGCGTTGCCCATCTGCACCTCCGAGCCGGTGCCGGAGGTGAAGCGCATCTTGATCCCCCGCGAGGCGTAGGCAGAGGCCAGGAACGCCTTCGACCAGGGGGTGTCGTCGCCGTCGCAGAAGACCTGCTCGGTGCCGTACACCGAGATGGTCTCCGCGTAGCCGGTGATGCCGCGCATGCCCAGCTCCAGCTCGGTGGCCTCCTCCAGCGCGCACTGGGTGAGCACGCCGGGACGGCCGCTCTGCGCGCCCACCTGCAGCGCGATGGCCACCAGCGGGGCGTACCGCACCACGCCGAGGGTGGTCTCCAGCTCCCGGAACCCGCGCAGCCCGGCCTCCGCGGCGTCCGCGGCGACCTGGACGGGGTTGTCCCGCGCGCTGGTCGAGTGCGCCTGGTTCGCGGGCGTACGGCGGGCCCGCATCTTCTGCAGCGCCATCATCATCTCGACCACGTTCATGGTCCTGACGACTTCGAGCAGCCGGGCCGGGGTGAGCCCGCACGACACGGAGAGCACCTCCTGCCGGGACACCTTCGGGTCCACCAGCAGGTGCGCGATCTCGGTGGGGGACAGGGCCATCGCCCGTACGGCCGCCGCGGCGTCGATGGCGTGGTCGGCGATGAACCGGTCGAGGAAGTCGAAGTCCTCCCTCGCCTTGCCGTCCATCTCCACGACGGTCCCGTTCTCCAGGCGGATGCCGCCCTTCGGGTCGTACGGGCTGTCCATGGCGACCATGCCGACCTCGGGCCATTCCTCCACGAAGCCGTCGAGGTTGACCGGCCGCTGCTCCAGCAGCTCGGTGCGCCTGGACCGGGGCCGGGCCGCCGGGGTCTGGTGGCCCGGCGCGCTCTGGATGGTCATGTCTCACCTTCCGGACGTGAAAGACGCGCTCAGCGCGCGAGGATGTCCCTGCGCTCGTAGACGTCGGCGGCCTCCCGGACGAGCCGCGCGCACAGCGTGGCGGCGTAGTCCCGTTCCAGCTCGTCGGCGATCCGGAGGAGCTCGTCCTTGGTGGCGGCGCGGGGGCGCAGCGCGTTGTAGACGGCCAGCACCTTCTCGTCGGGCAGCGCGGTCAGCTCGGCGGCCCTGCGGAGGTTCTGCCCGAGCTGCCTCCTGCCGGTGGATTCGGCGATCTGCGCCTGCAACTGCAGCGTCCGCGGCGTGATCCGCAGGTCGTCGGCGGTCACGGCGCCGCTCAGCACGGCCTCGATGGTGATGTCGTCGAGGGGCTTGCCGGTCGGCGTCCTGATCAGCTCGGGGCGGCGGGACGCCAGCGGGTAGTCGCGCCGCGGATCCAGCTCTTCGGGAGCCATCGGACCTTCTCTCGGATCGGCGGCGGAGCGCCGTCCGTGGCCGGCCGCCGCACCGCCGGGGTGCGAAGTCGGCCTCACCCTATGAAGTGGCACGTAGCACAAACGTAGCGCGCCGGGGTCAGTCGTCCTCGGCGAGCAACCACGCGAGCCGGGTCTCCGCGACCGCCCGTCGCGGGTCGCGCGCGGGCAGCTCGGCCACGAGACGTTCGAAGACCTCCAGGTCGTCGGCGCCCGGCTCGCTCTGGGCGAAGTCCCACAGCGCGTCGAGGTCGTGGTGGCCCAGCACGGCCGAGCGCATCGACGCGACCAGGCTGTGGCTCTCCGCCCGGATGACGGCGGACTCCGAGCCCGGCAGCAGCGGCGCCCGGCAGACCGCCACCGCGGCACGCACGTCCCCGGCGCGCAGCGCGGCCCGCGCGGTGAGGAAGTCGGCCTCGACCTCGGCCCGCAGCCGGTACGGCCGGGCGCGCATGGCGGACTCGCCGAGTCGCGCGCGCAACCGGTGGATCTCGGCGCGCACCGTCGCCGGGTTGCCGGCGTCGCCGTACAGCCGGAAGGCCACCTGCTCGGCGGTCAGCCCCGCCGGGTGCAGCGCGAACAGCGCCAGCAGTTCGGCCCACCGCAGTGTGAGCGGCAGCTCGCGGCCGTCCAGCACCGCCGCCGGCCGGTCGCCGAGGAAGGTCAGCGACAGCGTGGGGCGGCGCGGTGCGGTCCGCCCGCGGCGGGGCACCCTGAGCAGGTAGCCCCCGGGCAGCGGCTCGACCAGCGCCTCCCGGCCGTCGCCGATCGTGACCCGGTCCGCGCCGGCCGGGATCGTGACCCGGCTCGGCCACGGCCCGTACGGCTCGGCGGCGACGACCCGGCCGGTGACGGTGAGCAGCGCGCCCGGCTCGCCGCGCAGGCCCAGCAGGTGCGGCAGGTTCCGCTCCCTGAACCGTTCGTCGGACGACTCCATCAGCGCCCGCAGGTGGTTCTCGGCGAGCTGGGCGGCGGCGTTGACCAGGCAGACCACGGCCGGGTGCAGCCCCCGGAGCAGCCCGCTGACGTCGACAGCGCCTATGGGGTCACCGGTGTCGGGGTCGTGGATCGGCGCGGCGGCACAGGTCCAGCCGTGGTAGGTGCGCACCAAGTGCTCGGCGGAGTAGATCTGCACCGGGGAGTCGGTCGCCAGCGCGGTGCCCATCGCGTTGGTGCCGATGGCGTCCTCGGTCCAGCGGGTGCCCTCGCTCAGCCCGACCAGGTCGGCGCTGCGGCAGATGTCGCCGGGGCCCTCCCGCCAGAGGATGGTGCCCTCGGCGTCGGTCGCGATCATGACATGTCGGGACGTGTCGGCGATGCCGACCAGCAGGTCGCGCAGCAGCGGCAGCACGGCCCGCAACGGGTGGGCCGAGCGCGCGTCGGCGACCTCGTCCGCGCGGTACACCACCGGCGGCCGGTAGTCGTCCGGGTTCACGTGGGCGGCGAGCGAGCGCCGCCAGGACTCGGAGACCAGCGGGCGGGGCGGCGCCGGCGCGGTGCCGCCGCTCAGCGTCGCCTCGTACACCTGTTGCAGCAGGTGGAACTGGGCCTCAGGGTCCGACGCCAGGCGGGTGACCGCGGGCGCGGGCGTCGATGTCCGTTGTGCATGCATATGGCACTCCACAGCCGCCTGGACGGAACCCGCCCGACGGCCGTCACTACGGTGACCGGAGCCGTGGCAGCGGGCCGCACGGAGTCCGCACGGAGTCCGCACGGATCGGGCCGATCGGCCGTCCCCGTCGGGCGTTCGTTCGTGCAACGAAGCTGCAACGTTCGCTCCCTAAATTCCCATATAAGGGGACAAACCATGATATAGGGGGCAAACGGATGGCGACGTACGCCGCACCCGGCCGGCCGGGCAGCGTGGTGAGCTTCTGGCCGCGCTACGACCACTTCATCGGCGGGGAGTACGTGCCGCCCGCGCGGGGCGGGTACTTCGAGAACCCGACGCCCATCACCGGCGAGACCTTCACCGAGATCGCCCGTGGCACCGCCGAGGACGTCGACTACGCCGTGCACGCCGCGGAGGGCGCCGCGGCGGCGTGGGGTCACCGCCCGCCCGCCGAGCGGGCGCTGCTGCTGAACCGGATCGCCGACCGGATCGAGCAGAACCTCGAGGCCCTGGCGGTCGCCGAGACCTGGGAGAACGGCAAGCCGGTACGGGAGAGCCTGGCCGCCGACATCCCGCTGGCGGCCGACCACTTCCGCTACTTCGCCGGCGCGATCCGCGCCCAGGAGGGCATGATCTCCCAGCTTGACGCGGACACCGTGGCGTACCACTTCCACGAGCCGCTCGGCGTGGTCGGGCAGATCATCCCGTGGAACTTCCCGATCCTGATGGCCGCCTGGAAGCTGGCCCCCGCGCTGGCCGCGGGGAACACCGTGGTGCTCAAGCCGGCCGAGCAGACCCCGGCCTCCATCCACGTGCTGATCGGCCTCGTCGCCGACCTCCTCCCGCCGGGCGTGGTGAACGTGGTCAACGGCTTCGGCGTCGAGGCGGGCGCGCCGCTGGCCCGGCACGACCGGGTCCGCAAGGTGGCGTTCACCGGGGAGACCACGACGGGGCGCCTGATCATGCAGTACGCCAGCGAGAACATCGTGCCGGTGACGCTGGAGCTGGGCGGCAAGAGCCCCAACGTCTTCTTCGCCGACGTCGCCGCGGCCCGGGACGCCTTCTACGACAAGGCGCAGGAGGGCTTCGCGATGTTCGCGCTCAACCAGGGCGAGGTGTGCACGTGCCCGTCGCGGGCGCTCATCCAGTCGTCCATCTACAACGACTTCCTGGACGACGGCATCGCCCGGGTGGAGGGGATCGTGCAGGGCCACCCCCTGGACACCCGCACCATGATCGGCGCACAGGCGTCCAACGACCAGCTGGAGAAGATCCTTTCGTACATCGACATCGGCAGGAAGGAAGGCGCGAAGATCCTCACCGGCGGCGAGCGGGCGGACCTCGGCGGTGAGCTGTCCGGCGGCTACTACATCCGGCCGACGGTGTTCGAGGGCCACAACAAGATGCGGATCTTCCAGGAGGAGATCTTCGGTCCGGTGGTGTCGGTGACGCGGTTCGACGACTACGCCGACGCGATCAAGATCGCCAACGACACCCTGTACGGCCTGGGCGCGGCGGTGTGGTCGCGCGACCTCAACACCGCCCACCGGGCGGGGCAGGAGATCCAGGCGGGCCGCGTGTGGACCAACTGCTACCACGTCTACCCCGCGCACGCCGCGTTCGGCGGGTACAAGCAGTCGGGCATGGGCCGGGAGAACCACAAGATGATGCTCGACCACTACCAGCAGACGAAGAACCTGCTGGTGTCGTACTCCGAGCACGCCCAGGGACTGTTCTGAGATGCCCGGCGACGGCCGGGTGGACGTCACCGACGCCGCGGCCGGCCTGCTACGGCGGCTCACCGGACGGCACGGGCCGCTGATGTTCCACCTGTCCGGCGGGTGTTGTGACGGCAGCTCGCCGATGTGCTATCCGGAGGGAGAGTTCCGCACCGGAGCGGCCGACGTCCACGTGGGCGACCTCGCGGTGGACGGCGTGCGCGAGCCGATCCCGGTGTGGACGTCGGCCGCCCAGTTCACGTACTGGTGGCACACCCATGTCACGATCGACGTGGTGCCGGGCCGGGGGAGCGGCTTCTCCCTGGAGGCGCCGGAGGGCGTGCGCTTCCTGATCCGCTCCCGCCTGCTGGAGGGCGAGGAGTAGGGGTCGTCGAACGTCGAAGACGGCAAGTTAACAGCTATTTGGATCAAATAGACCTTTCCGGCATTCTGTACCCGTGCGCGTTGAGGTTCTCGGTCCCGTCAAGGCCTGCCTGGACACCGGCGAGTCCGTGGAGATCAGCGGAGTACGGCTCCGCATGCTGCTGGCCCGGCTCGCGCTGGAGCCGGGCCGACCCGTCTCCGCCGAGACGCTGATCGACGACCTGTGGGGCGAGGAGGCGCCCGCGGGAGCCTCCGCCGCCCTGCACAGCCTCGTCGCACGGCTGCGCAAGGCCCTGAGCGGAGCCGTGACCCTGGAGCTGGTCGCCGGCGGCTACCGGCTGCCCGTGAGTCCTCAGGACGTCGACGCCCGCCAGTTCGAGGAGCTGGCCGCCCGGGGCCGGCGCGAGCTGGCCGCGGGCATGCACAAAGAGGCCGCGGCCACCCTCGGCGCGGCACTGGACCTGTGGCAGGGCGCCGCCCTGGCCGACGTCCGGGAGGCGCCCTTCGCCGATCGGGTCGCCACGAGACTGCAGACCGTCCGCCACGCGGCCGCCGAGGACCGCATCGACGCCGAACTCCACCTCGGCAGGCATGCCGAGGTCCTGGCCGACCTGGAGTCGCTGGCCGCGGCCCACTCCCTGAGCGAGCGTCTGGCGGGGCTGCGGATGCGCGCCCTGGCCGCGGCCGGCCGCCAGGGCGACGCCCTGACGGTCTACGCGGACATCCAGGGCAGGCTGGCCGACGAGCTGGGCGTGGATCCCGCGCCGGAGCTGCAGGAGATCCACCTGGCGCTGCTGCGCGGGGAGATGAAGCGCCCCGAGGCGGCCGCGGAGACGGCTCCGAGCCGGCTGCCCGCCCAGCTCACCAGCTTCGTGGGCCGGGAGCCTGAGCTGGCACAACTGGCCGGCCTGCTGTCCGCGGGCCGGCTGGTCACCATCGTCGGCCCCGGCGGCTCGGGCAAGACCAGGCTCTCGCTGGAGGCCGTGGCCAGGGACCCGGCCCACGCGCGCGGGCGCGTCTGGTTCGTCTCGCTGGCCGGGGTCAGCGCGGCGGACCAGATCGTCGACGCGGTGCTGGGCGCGCTCCACGGCCGCCTCTACGAGGGAGGCGAGTCCACGCCCCTGGACCGGATCTGCGAGCTGCTCGACGTCGGCGACGGCCTCCTCCTGCTGGACAACTGCGAGCATCTGGTGGAGGCCGCCGCCGAGCTGGTCGGCCGGCTCCTGGTACGGCTGCCGCAGCTGCGCATCCTGGCCACCAGCCGCGAGCCGCTGGCCATCACCGGCGAGGCCCTGTGCCACCTGGGCCCGCTCGACGTGCCCAGAGATGCGGCGGTGGCGGCGGTGGCGGCGGCGGTGCGCCTGTTCGTCGACCGGGCGTCGAGCGTGCGGCCGGGCTTCGCGCTGGACGACTCCACGGTGGAGCCCGTCGTGGAGATCTGCTGGCGGCTGGACGGCATGCCGCTGGCCCTGGAACTGGCGGCCGCCAAGCTGCGCTCGATGAGCGTCGAGCAGATCGCCGGCCGTCTCGACGACCGCTTCCGCCTGCTCACCTCGGGAAGCAGGGCGGCCCTGCCCCGCCAGCGCACGTTGCTCGCGGTCGTGGAGTGGAGCTGGGACCTGCTGGACGATCAGGAGCGGGCGCTGGCCAGGCGCCTCGCCTTCTTCCCGGGCGGCGCGGACCTGCCCGCGCTGGAGGCGGTCTGCGCGGACGCGTCGCTGCCCGCCGAGGAGATCGTCTACGTGATCGGCTCCCTGGTGGAGAAGTCCATCGTCCAGGAGTCGGGCGACCGGTACCGCATGCTGGAGACCGTCCGCGCCTACGCGTCGGACCGGCTCGCCGAGTCGGGTGACGACCTCGCCGTGCCGTACTGCGACTACTTCCTCGCCCTGGCCGAGAGGAACGAGCCGCTGCTGCGGACCGGGGAGCAGCTGGCCGCGATCGCCGTCTTCGACGCCGAGTACGACAACCTGATGCACGGCCTGCGCCAGGCCGCCGACCCCTCCCACTTCGTGGGCGCCCTCTTCTGGTACTGGGGCATCAGCGGCAGGAGCGCGCAGTTCGAGAGCAATCTCCACTACGGCGTGGCGCTGCCCGAGCAGGCCAAGGCCGCCTTCGGCGTGGTACGGGCGAGCATGGACGTCGACTCGGCGGGAGTCAGGGAGTTCCACCCCGCCCGGCCGCTGATGCGGATGGCGCAGCTGGCCGCCGCCTCGGCAGGGGAGTCCGAGCTGCAGGACGCCCTGGTCTCGCCCGACCCCTGGGTGCGGGCCGGCGCCCACTGGGCCCGCGACTTCCTCCTGACCGAGCAGGGTGACCTGCACTCCGGCGCGTCCTCCCGCCGGGAGGCGCTGCGCGGCTTCGAGGAGGCCGGCGACCGCTGGGGGATCGTGATCAGCCTGCTGCCGCTGGCCCGCGACCACTCCGTGCGAGGCGAGCACGGCCCGGCCATCGCCGCGCTGGAGCGGGCCGTCGCCCTGAGCTCCGAGCTGGGCACGGAGGACCACCTCTACCTCAGCCGGGCCAGGCTGGCCCGCGAGCGCAGACGCCAGGGCGACCTCGACGGCGCGCTCCGCGACATCGAGGCCACCCACCGCCGGGCCAGGGAGCTCGGCCACCGGCGCATGGAGGTGAACATCCTGGTGGGCCTGGCCAACGTCCACCGGCTCTCGGGCGATCTGGAGCGGGCCGACCGGATCCTGGACGAGCTGGCCGCCGTCCAGGGCGAGTCCGCCAGGGACCTGCTCGTCAGCACCCGTCTGGAGAACCGGCTCGCCCAGGGCGACGCCGTCCAGGCCAGGAAGCTGCTGCCCGAGGCCGTCGGCTCGCTCATCACCCAGGGCTACAGCGCGGGCCTGGCCTGGGCCGCCGAGTTGCTGGCCGGCGTACTGGCGCTGGAGGACGACCCGGACGGGGCGGCCGCCGCGCTCGGCATGAGCCAGGTCATCCGCGGCGAGTTCGACCAGGGTGAGCCGGAGCTGCGCGCCCTGGCCGACCGGCTCACCGAGCGCCTGGGCGCTGAGGGCTACGCCCAGGCCTATCGCCTGGGCGCCGAGCTGCCCCGCCAGGACGCGATCGACCGGGTGGCCGTCCGCGTCCTGGCCGGTCAGGAGGCGTTCCTGCGGTAGGAGCGCATCGCCAGCGGGAAGAAGACGGCGATCGCGCCGGCCATCCAGGCCAGTGCGCCCAGCAGCGAGCCGGCGACCGGGCCGCCGTTCAGCAGGCCGCGCATGGCGTCGGACATGAGGCTGACCGGGTTGACGTCCGACCAGGTCCGCAACCAGCCGGGCATGGTCTGACTGGGGACGAAGACGTTGCTGGCGAAGGTGAGCGGCAGGATGAGGATCGTCATCAGACCGATGACCGAGCCGGGCGTCTTGACCAGCATGCCGACGTACACCGAGAGCCAGGCGAAGCTCAGGCCGAAGGCGAGCAGCAGGCCGATGCCCGCCAGGGCGGCGAGCGGGCCGGTGTGCATGCGGTAGCCCATGACCAGGGCGAGACCGAGCAGGACGGCCAGGGAGACCAGGGAGCGCACGAGACCGGCCAGCACGGCGCCGATCAGCGGCGCCGAGCGGGCGACCGGCATGCTGCGGAATCGGTCGAAGACCCCGGTGCGCGCGTCGGCGTTGAGCGAGACGCCGATGCCGATGCCGGCCTGGAAGACGGTCATGACCATGATGCCGGGGACGATGGCCCGCAGGTAGGCGTCGAGGTCCCCGCCGGCGATGGCGCCGCCGAAGAGGTAGACGAACATGAGCAGGAACACCACCGGCGTCAGGATGACGTCCACGAGCCGCACGGGCGATCTGCGGAGCTTGGCGACACCGCGCCCGGCCAGGACCAGGCTGTGCTGGAGGTCTTGGACCGGGGTGCTCATGCCGCGTTCCTCTCGCTGGTCGCGGTGAGCGCCAGGAAGACCTCGTCCAGACTGGGCAGGCGCAGCCCCAGCTCGTCGGCGGGGATCGCGGCCTGCTCCAGCCTCCTGACCAGGGCCGAGACCAGCATGGGATCGTCGGCGGGCGCGCTCAGCAGCCCGGTGTTCTCGTCGCGGGCGGGAGTCGTGCCGGTGAGCTCGGCCAGGATGCGGGTGGCCGCGTCCAGGTCGCCCCGCAGGGTGGGGCGGACGTGCAGGATCTGCCCGCCGATGCGGCGTTTCAGCTCGCCGGGGCGGCCCTCGGCGGCCACCTTGCCGCGGTCGACGACAGTGACGCGGTCGGCGAGCTGGTCGGCCTCCTCCAGGTGCTGGGTCGTGAGCAGGACGGTCGTGCCGTCGGCGACCAGCTCCCGGACCACTGCCCACAACTCGTTACGCGTGTGCGGGTCCAGGCCGGTGGTCGGCTCGTCCAGGAGGAGGATCCGCGGCCGGCCCACGAGGCTGGCGGCCAGGTCCAGGCGGCGGCGCATGCCGCCGGACAACGTGGCGATCGGCCGGCCGGCGGCCTCGGCGAGCTCGAAACGTTCCAGCAACTCCGAGGCCCGCGCCCGCGCCTGCCGCTTGGACAGGTTGAGCAGGCGGCCCAGCAACACCAGGTTCTCAACGGCGGACAGGTCCTCGTCCACCGAGGCGTCCTGCCCGGTCAGGCCGATCAGGCTGCGCACCCGGACCGGGTCACGCACCACGTCATGACCGCCGACCTCGGCCCGCCCACCGTCGGGACGGAGCAACGTGGCCAGGATCCGGACCGTGGTGGTCTTGCCGGCCCCGTTCGGTCCCAGGATGCCGACGACCTTGCCCACGGGGACCTCCAGGTCCACCCCCTCCAGCGCGGTCGTCCCGCCGTACCTCTTGATCAGCCCTTCGGCTCGGATCGCGTGCATCGCCTCTCCTCATCGTTCGACGAGCAAGAGGATGCCGGGAGCCGCTGACACGGCACGGACACCGCACTAACAGCAAGTCGGAACGGCTGGGTGAGGTCTCAGCCCGCCGCCGTCCCGGGCCCGGTGGTTCCGGTCAGGAGCACCAGCAGCGGCAGGGCGAGGTCGTTGACGGCGTGGACGGCCACGGCGGGCCGGATCGACCCTCTGCGGCGCATCATCTCGGCGCCGATGACGCCCACCACGAGGGCCGCGGGCAGCACGATGTTGATGCCGTGGAAGAAGGCGAAGACCACCGGGCCGCCGATGACGGGCCCGTAACGCAGCAGGGCGTTGCACGACAAGCGGTACGGTGTGCACGACGACGGTCCACGATCGTGACCACCGCCAAGCCGGACGACTTCTTCCACAAATTGTTCACGCAGTTGGTACCCCCATCAAGCTCGAGGGAAGAACTGGCACGCCAAGCGCTTCATCGACGCGATATGGCGTCTCTGCGACGATATGGCCGCCAAGCGCAAAGCTCGATCGAGCAGCCGTCCTTTGTGCCGCCGGCGACGTGTTGGGCGCCCTCACCAACCACGCGGCGGCGGTACCGCCCATCCTGCCCCTATCCGCACACGGCACCACCACGGCGACAGGATCCGCCGAGATAACGCTGACCCGGTCACGGCCAAAGTCACCGTTCACACGCCCACCGTCGAGGTCTTCGACCGCGCGCTGCAGCGGCTGCTGTGCACCGCGCCGCGCCCGGCGGCCTGTGGCTGATCACGTTGAGCCAGGTCGCGCCGCCACGCCGACGGCCGAAGTACTTCGAGTTCGGCCGCGCGTACACCGACGGCACCGGGACGACGAACCGCATGCCGTCGACCGAGGCGACCACCCCGCCGCCCCACGCCTGCGCGAGCGGGTGGTTGCCTGGCTCTGGATCACGATGGTGTTTGCGGCCCGGTAGGTCTCAAGCCGCAGATCGGTCTGGTCGACGTGGGACAGTCGTCCGTACTTCAGCGCGTCGATGAAGCCGGGACCAGCAGGGCTTGGCGCGTCGGCAACGCCTACTTGCGCAATGGTCGCAGCGCTCTGCCCCAGGCGATGACTTGGTCCAGCATGGCGACCAACGCGTCGCCCTGCTGGACCGATGGTTTGAGGACGCTGAAATGCTCGAAGTCGGTGAACAGTGACAGCGCCACCTGGGCCCGTACGTCCGCGACCTGGAGCTCGCCCATTACCAGTCGCAGGTGTTCCACCGCGCGGGTGCCGCCGTTGCTGCCGTAGCTGACGAATCCGGCCGCCTTGTTGTTCCATTCGGCATACAGGAAGTCGATGGCGTTCTTCAACGCGCCGGAGGTCGAGTGGTTGTACTCGGGCGTCACGAATACGTACGCGTCAAAGGAAGCGATCTTCGTAGCCCATGCCTGGGTGTGTGGATGGCTGTACTGGCCCACCGCCGCCGGCATCACCTCGTCCAGGTGCGGCAGGTCGAAATCCTTGAGATCCACCAGTTCGAACTCGGCATCGTCGCGTTTGGCCGCGAGGTCATGGACCCAATGAGCCACAGCCTTTCCGTTGCGTCCCGGGCGCGTGCTGCCGATGATGATGGCTACCTTTATCATGGCTTTTCTCCTCTGTTGCGGTCAGTTGGAACTGAGCGGCGGTCGCGGACGAATGCCTCGTCGACCGGCGTGGCCTGCGATAGCGCTGCGGGCTCGGAGCGCTGCACGGTGAAGCCCGATGTTGACGGCGGTGACGAGGTTGACGGCGGTGATGAGGAGGCACCGCAGCGTCCCTCGTGGGGTGCGGCGAGTCCGCCTGCGCCAGGAGCCGCCTTCCACGGGTCTTCCGCGAGTGTGCTGGCTGCTCCCGCCGGGCGACCCCATTGCGCTGGGCCCAGCCAAGCCGGTTCGCCAGGTGAACGATCTCGGCTAGGTGTTCAGAAGCGGGATCTGGTCATCCGCCGTCATGGGCGCGGCTGAACCGCCGCACCGTCAGCGGCACCAGGACAGCCAGCAGCAACGTGCACCAGCCAACGGTCGCCAGGACCGGATGGGCGAGCGGCCACGCCGCGTCGGCGGCTGGAGCCCCGGGGTTGCCGAACAGTTCCCGGCAGGCCGCCGTCGCGGCGCTCACCGGGTTCCATTCCGCGATCACGCGCAGGACGGTGGGCATTCCGTCGGTCGGGACGAACACATTGGAGAGCATGGTGACCGGCATCATCACCGGGCCCAGCTTCGCCCCCGCTTCTTCGTCCTTGACCAGGGAACCGATGTAGACGCCGATCCATGACATCGCGTACTGCAGCAATAGCAGCAGGCCGAACGCGGCCACGGCGGATCCTAGGCCGTTCTGGGCACGCCAGCCCACCAGGAGTCCCGTCGCGGCCATGATGGCCAGCGTGGCCGCGGCGATGATCAGATCGGATGCGGTCTGGCCGAACGGGACGGCCGAACGGGCGATCGGCATCGACCGAAGTCGGTCCATCACCCCCCGGCCGTTGTCGGCGGCCACGACGATCATCGAGCTCATCGTTCCCATGGTTATTCCCATGACGAACAGGCCGGGCATGAGGTATTCGCGGTAATTGGCGCCGTCACCGACGGAGATGGCACTGCCGAATACGTAACCGAACAAGAGCACGAACGCGAGCGGGAATGCGATCGTGCCGATGATGGCACCCGGGCTGTGCCGCAGTTGCGACAGGTTCCGGTAGGCGATCATCATTCCGTCACTCAGGCCGTGTCCGAGCCGGATCAATCCGCGGTTTCCTGTTCCGGCTGTGTCGATCACTGTCATGGAGTGGCCTCCTAAAGCCGTGTAGCGGGGTTTCGATCGTCGCTGCCGGCAGCTGCGTCCGTCAGCGTCAGGAACACCTCGTCCAGGGTCGGTAGCCGTACGGCCACATCCGCTGGATTCACGCCGGCGGCGTCCAGCCGGCGAACCACCTCGGGCAGCGACATTGACTCGCTGCCGAACGGCACGCTGAGCCGCCGCTGGTCGTGGTCCACGTCCGGAGCCACGCGCGCCATGCCGGCCAATGCGCGTTGAGCGACGTCAATGTCGTGGTCGGCGTGAACGACGACGTCGATCCGGCCGCCGATTCTTGCCTTCAGCTCTTTCGGCGCTCCCGAGGCGATCACGCGGCCACCGTCGATCACCGCGATGTGCTGGGCAAGCTGATCGGCCTCCGCCAGGTACTGAGTGGTCAGCAATACCGTCGCGCCTTGAGCAACCAGTTCTCGCGTCGTGTCCCAGATTTCGTTGCGGCTGCGGGGGTCCAGCCCGGTCGTGGGCTCGTCCAGGAACAGCACGGCGGGCGGGACCAGCATGCTGGAGATCAGGTCGAGGCGGCGCCGCATGCCGCCGGAGTAGGTCCGCACCAACCGGTCGGCTGCGTCCGCGAGCCCGAATCGCTCCAGCAGTTCCTCGGCCCGCCGACGGGCCTCGGCGCGCCGCAGGTGTAAGAGGCGGGCGAAGATGTAGAGGTTCTCCCGGCCGGTGAGGTCTTCGTCCAGGGCCGCATGCTGACCGGTCAACCGAATGTGGCGGCGGACCTGACGCGACTGGCGTACCACGTCGTAGCCAGCGACGGTCGCTCGCCCTTCGTCCACGGTGGTCAATGTCGCCAGTATGCGGATGGCGGTGGTCTTGCCCGCCCCGTTGGGCCCCAGGACGCCGAAGATCGTCCCGGCCGGCACCGCTAGATCTAGCCCTGCGAGGGCCTGTGTCCTGCCGAAACGCTTGCGTAGTCCTTCTGTGACGACAATCGCGTCACTGCTGCGAATGTCCACCCGGCCTCCTTGAAGCGAATTCGAGTACGGTCTATGCGAAATGTGACCCTAGCTTTCGGGTACGATGTACGCAAGCACCGCAGGCAAGACGGCATGATGGAGGCATAGGGAGAATGACCGACAGAACCCCCGCTCGATCCGAGCTGCCGTCCGAAGCACGTCTTTGGCGGCCTTCGTCTCGGTCAACGGATTCTGCGCGTGGACGGCCTCCCGGTTACAGTCGCGCCCAGATCGCCGAGGCCGCCATCAAGATCGCCGACGCGGAGGGCGTCGAAGCACTCTCCATGCGCAAGGTCGCGACAGCCCTGGGAACCGGCGCGATGAGCCTTTACCGGTATGTCAAGAACAAGGAGGCACTATGTCAACTGATGGTCGACCACATGGTGGGCCAGGCCGTGCTGCCAGAACGTACCGGCGAATGGCGCACCGATCTGCGGGCGTTGGCCGTGGCACAACGGATGACGCAACTGGCCCATCCGTGGCTCGCCGGAATCGCGGCCGGCCGGCCCACCATGGGTCCGAACACGCTGCGCATGCTGGAACACGGCATGTCCATCCTCGACGGCCTTGGACTCTCCCTCGCTGAGATGCTGGAGATCTACTCGTTGATCAGCAGTTGGGTCAACGGGTTCGTGCGGGAGGAGTTGACCGAAGAGGCGGTCCGCGAACGGAGCGGACTCAGCGTGCAGGAATGGCGCCAGAACATCGCACCGTACATCGAAAACCTGATGAGCAGCGGTGACTATCCATACTTCACGCGTATCGTACGCGAGGGCATCGACCATGACTTCGATATGCGGTTCGAACGCGGGCTTGACAGGATCATCGCCGGTATCGCTGCGACTCTCCCTAGCAGATGAGCCAGTTCCGGACTGCCGGCCCGTTGAAAGCCCATAGTGGCCTTCCGTGCGGATGGCGAAGCCGCCGGTCAGGCGGGCGTAGGTGTAGCCGTTGCGCAGGTCTCTCCGCGAAGCCATGGTGACCAGGGCTGTCAGGTTGAAAGACTCCAGTTCACTACAGGCCACGGGCTTGGATGGATAGTTGCTTTCGGGTAAACCGGTCGAGGTCCAAGCGAACGCCTGTCATCGCCTCTACGGTTGCCAGGGCGGCCTCCCAGTGCGGATATCTGGGATAGGGCGGAGCGTCGAATGCCCCTGCACGGTCATCTGCCTCCCTTTGTGCCACAAGCGCCCGAATCGCTCCAAGATAATCGTCCAGCGCCCGTGGATTTCGGCCCGTGCACTCCGCGGGACTAGGACGAAAAACGTCCACCTTGGTGATGAGGTCTCCGTCGGCGGCGTAGAACAAGCGGTTGGTGTTGTTGACCAGCCACCAGAAACCCCACGCCTGTGCGTTCTCGGTCAGGCGGGTCCAGATATCGGGATCGCTGATATAGGCGTTGGCGGCCAGCACGATCACATCGTGACCGCTCTGTTCCAGAACGACGACCTTCTCCCGCCCCGGCTCCAGCACCGTGCGGGGAATCGCCGTGTCGAGGTTGGCATCCAGCCGATGGGCGACATCGGTGACCGTGAGGGGCTCTGCCCGCCCTCGCACGACCATCCAGAACATCGCGTTGTTGATATAGGGATCCAGCCGGTCCAGATCCTTGAGGAGCTGTACGTAATAGTTGATCATCTCGGACGTAACTGGACTCATGTTCTTCCCTTTCGATGAGTGGAGACGACAGGGTAGCGACCGACCACGACAATTCCGATCACAAGAAGTGGCTCTGCTGGGGCAGCCCAGCCGAGCGTCTCGCTGTGCTTCTCGACGCGAGAGATCAGTCACCGTGTTGCGACAACGTCTGGAATTCACCCGGGCTCGGCCGAGGAACGCGTCCACCTCGGGCCCCGACGGCGATCTGGATGATCAGCCGGGCACCGAGGCGGGCGACGTCCTCAATGACCTCGACGCTCGGCGAGCGCGGCCAGGCCGAGGCCGCGGCCCAGCCGTTTGTGCTCGTGCACCACGAGCGTGACCGCGACCCCGGTCGAGCGGAGCCGGCGGGCCAGGGCGACGGCCCTGTCGAGTTCGGGCCGGGTGGTGGCGCGGGTGGACATCTTCTCGGAGAAGATGCGGGTGATGCCGGTGGCATTGAGCGCGTCGAGCTGGGTGTCCAGGGACTGGCGGACGGTGGAGGCGCGGGCGTATCCGATCCGCACGTGCCCGGCCGGTTCGATGCTCGCTGCGGCAGGGCAGGGCAGTTCGATCCAGAGCGTACCCGGCTTGCGGACTGGTGGGGTGGTCACGGTGAGCGCCTTGGCGAGCGCGGGCACGAGGCGGAAGCGGGCGGTGTGGTACTGGACGGCGACCTTGCCCTTTGCCGGTTCGGCGGGTGAGCCGGCCGGGGCGGCGCAGGAGGTCATCGGGCAGGCGTGGGCCTCCACGCGGAGGTAGTCGTCGTCCCGCCCCCGAGATCGTTTCATAGGAGTGTTTCATCCGGCCACTTTGTTTGCGCCGACGTATGAAACAACGTTGGCCCTGGACGGGCTCGGCACGCGACGCGTGCTTCATAGGTGGTCGCTTATGAAACAGCGGCCACCGCCGCTACGTCGATGTCGCTCCGATAGCGACTCGGCCGTGCGAGTCTCAAAGGGCAGCGCCGAAGCAGCGCATGGCGTCGGCTGGGCGACCATCTGACGGCGCACGGCCTGGTGCTGGAGATGCTCGCCGGGCCGCTGTCCGGTATCTACGGTCCCACCGGTCCGGGCCGCATCCTGTTTGGCTTCTAGGTCGGGTCGCCTGGAGATGCGAATCCCCGGGCGACGCGATCTAAAGGTGATTGACTTGAACCCGAGGGTCAGAGGTGGTCTCGTCGGTGGTGTCGAGGCGCTGCGTCATCATGGCCTGTCCGGACGTCCAGCCGCCGTCCGCCGTGATCTCCTCCGGGACGCCGATCCGGCCCAGCGGGTGGCCGGGATGGTAGCCGGCGGGGCGGCCGGGCACCAGCGCGGTGAGCTGGTCCCGCAGCCGGTTGGTGAGCCACGACGGCAGGGCAGGCGCAGGTCCTCCTGGGGAGGACGAAGCGTCGCATCGAGGCTCGTGCCTGCTCTTTGCCTATCCGATATTCGAGGCCTATCTGATGCCGAGCGCCCCGCTGGGGCACAGCCGGACGGCCTCGGCCGCGGCCTTGCGCAGTTCCTCGGGCGGGTCCGGTAGGACTACCGCGACCAGTCCGTCGTTGTCGCCCTGGTCGAAGACCCCCGGCGCGGTGAGCGCGCACATGCCGGCGCTGATGCAGATGGTGGTGTCGGCGGTGATCCGCATGCTCCACCTACCAGGTGACGGGCAGTTCGTGGACGCCGTACGCGAGATTGCCGTGTTTGTAGGGCAGTTCGTCCACCGGCACGGCGACCCGCAGGGCGGGGATGCGCTCGAAGAGGGTGGCGAACACGATCTCCAGCTCGGCCCGGGCGAGGTTCTGCCCAAGGCACTGGTGCACGCCGTAGCCGAAGGCCACGTGGTGCCGGTTGCCGCGGTGAACGTCGAGCCGCTCGGGCTCGGGGAACACCGCGGGGTCCCAGTCGGCCGCGGCCAGCAGGGCGATGACCCCCTCGCCCGCTCGGATCCGGGTGCCGCTGAGCTCGGTTTCCTCGGCCGCGATCCTGGTGGTGACGAGGTCGGCGATACTGAGGTAGCGCAGCAGCTCCTCGATGGCGTCGGGGAGCAGCTCAGGGTTCTCCCGCAGGGCGGCGAGCTGGTCAGGGTGCTCCAGAAGCGCCACGGTGCCCAGCGAGATCATGTTCGCCGTGGTCTCGTGTCCTGCGTTGAGCAGCATCAGGCACATCATGAGCAGCTCATCCCGGCGGAGCTCGCCGACGGGCTCCAGGTGCTCGGTGACCAGCTTGCTCAGCAGGTCGTCGCCGGGCTCCTGCTGCTTGCGGGTGATCAGGCCGTCCATATAGGCGCGGAGCTCACCCAACGCGGCCGCGAACTGCTCCGCGGTGCTCTGCCCTGACACGCCGACCTTGCTCCTGCTCTGGAAGAACTCGTGGTCGTCGTAGGGCACTCCGAGCAGCTGGCAGATCACCAGTGACGACACTGGGAGCGCGAACGCCTCGACCAGGTCCACCGGCGGGGTCATGGCGAGCAGGTCGTCGAGCAGCCTGTTCACCGAGGCCTGGATGCCGGGCCGCATCGTCTTGATGCGCTTGAGGGTGAACTCCTGGATGAGCATGCGCCGATAGAAGCTGTGCTGCGGCGGGTCCATGCGGATGAACGGCGGGCGCCGCAGAACCTGCGCCTGCCCCGGCAGAAGCGTGGGGAAGCCGGGGCGGGTGCCGTCGGCACTGAACACCGGACTGCTCAGCACGGTCCGGACATCTTCATACCGGGTCACCAGCCAGGCGGCGCCGCCGGTGGGCAGTCGCACCTTGGAGACGGGTTCCTCGGCGCGCAGCCGGTCGTACTCCGGCGGTGGGGCCAGCGGGCACTGCCTCCGGAGCGGGAAGCTCCGGCTGTCAGGAGTCGTGGTCTGGGACATCAGCCTCTCCTCAATAAGTGGAGGAAAACCCTTCGGTTGCTGTTAGCGGTAAGCTAGCACAAACGAAGGGTTTCCCTCCACATCAAGGAGATGGGTACCGGTTGGCCGAGAACACGACCCGGCTGCGGGCGGACGCCCGCCGCAACCGCGAGCAGATCATCATCGCGGCCCGCGAGGTCTTCCTCGAGCAGGGCATCCACGCGCCGCTGGAGGAGATCGCCCGCCGAGCCGGCATCGGCATCGCCACCCTCTACCGCCGCTTCCCCGACCGCCACACGCTCGTCCAGCAGGTCGCCCTGGACAACCTGACCCTGGTCGGCGAGGAACTGGACCGCGCCGCCGGCGCGCACCCCGACGCCTGGGGCGTGCTCACACAGCTCATACGCCGCCTCGTGGAGTTGCGGCTCGGCGTCATCATGCCGGTGCTGCTCCCCGGCCTGGAGCAGGACGCGCGCGGCGAAGGGGGAACGCTGAAGGCGCGACGCGACCAGCTCTACGAGCAGATGGAGCAGCTCACCCGCGCCGCCCAGCAGGAGGGCCGGCTCCGCCAAGGCATCAACCCCATCGACATCTGGCTCGGCGTCATCAAGCTGTCCCGCCCGCTGCCTGTCGTCGGTGCCGAGCTGAACCGGCTGATCACCGACCAGCAGCTGGAGCTGTTCCTCGGCGGCCTCAACGCCACGGCGCTGGACGCCTCCGAGCCGCTGCGCAGGCAGCCGCTGACCCTCGACGACCTGGACCGCCACCTCAGAATGGCGGAGTAGCCGGCTCGACGTCCGCCGGAGGGCCTCGCCAAGCTGCAGGCGCTGACCGGCCGCTCCATCCACCACCCCGGTGCAGGCCGCCGAACTGCTCCTTGCCCTGGAAACGGTCGGCCTCCCAGGCCGCTCATCTGAAAGAGAGATGACAGGGACTTGCTGACCAGCGAGAACCCCACTGACGCCGGATTCTGTTCCAAATCTCTCCGACCCCCGTTTCGTAGAGCATCCGCCAGAGCACTCACTCCCTGAGGGCGTGCCGGTCGTCGGTAACCGGGGGTAGCGGCGGAGTTCACGGTCCGCAGATGGCGTCTGGGCGACGCGACAGGCTGATGAGCTGTTGAACCACCGGCTCATCAGCCTGTCGGCGGCTCGCGTCCTCGAAGAACGGTTCAGCCTTTGCTCAGTACGTGCACGGTTGATAGTCCCGCATCGGGAAGGAGTCGAACAGCCGGATTCCCTTGGAGTTGAGTGTGGCCAGCCATCGGGTGAGTCCGCTGGTCGGGCAGGTGGCCAGTTCCTTGCCGTTCTCCAGCAGCGTCAGGCCCCGCCGGGGCGAGGGCAGCAAGGTTTTCGCCATGCCCCGCGCGAACACGCGGCTACGCCGGACGAACTCGTCCAGCTCGGCCTGGTAGGCGGCGAGCGCCCGGGTGTGATCGCCACCGGTCGTGGCCAGTTGCCCGGCGAGCACGTACGCCGACACCACGGCGAGGCTCGTGCCTGGCGCCGATCGCTACGCGGGGTGACAGCCCGGCGTCGCCGACCAGCGCCACCCGGCCGCGTGGCCACGTGTCCAGCCGGATCTGGGTGATGGAGTCGAAGTAGAAGGATGCAGTTCGGTCCAGCTCTGCGAGCCAGCGCGAAATTCGGCCGTCGGGCATGCGAAGTGTTCACGGAGCAGGGTCTTCTGCCGGTCGGTGTCGCGATGCCGCAACCACTTCGGCGGGATGCGGAGCACAGGCGGCATAAAGCACATGGGGGGCTGGTAGGCCGTACGCAGAGTGGAGGTCCGAACCCAGACAGGAGGGTTCGGGCCTCTGCCGCGTCGGTCAGCCGTGGACCTGCTCACCGACCTTCGCCTGGAACGCCTCGACGGCCTCCGCGTCACGGGCCCCGCGTCCACAACGCCCTTGACTGCCAAAGTCACCCAGGAGACAGTCATGATGAAAGATCGCCAGAACAGGGGACAAAAGACGAGGAGAGCGATGAAAAGGCTCGCATCTTTCTTCACCACTGCCTTAGGCGTAATTCTGCTCCTTTCCATGCCCGGACTGACTCAGGCAGCCCGGGCTGCAAGCACGGTGGGAGTGCTGGAAGGCGGCGGCTGCCGACCGGCCTACAGCGGTAACGGGTTCGTGAGAACTTATCCCTGTATATCCGTGTCGGGCGGCTACTTCAGGGCGGACGCTTACAACTCAGGCTTGCCTAGTAACTGCGCGTATTACCTGGTGTACATCGTGGACGTCTACCAGGTCTTACGCGACGGCGTAGTAGCCGTGGGGCCGCAGCAGCGGCCCTGCACCCAAGGCCGGTCGGACGTCACCCTCTATCCGAGTGCTGGGGCGAACTCTGTATACCTGTCAAGAATCACGGTGTTCGACAGCAGCCACAGGAAGATAGGGACTCTGGAGAGCCCAAGGATCTGGATCTAAGACTTCCACGCTCGACCTCCGATTCGGACGGGCGGCTCGGGACGAGGTAGTCGCGCTCCCTTCTTCTCAGTGACCAGGATCCGCCCTTCGACCTCGGAAACGTGCCGCCAGCACCCGTGACACACGAAGTAGCCCGCGCGCGGCTCCCACCGCAGGTTCCGCTCTCCGCGCTCCTCAAGCTGGGCGGATCGCATCATCCCCGCACCCGCGCAGCGGGCCTGTTGCGCGATCCCGACGTGTATGTCTCCTCTGGCCAGGCCATCACCGGAGTGCGAAACGGCACGGCCCTGAGCCAGTACGGCTATTTCGGGGCGACGTGCGACCTGGTGGACGGCACGTTCCCGCAACACTTCGAGGTGACGGTCGAACGGCAGGAGTTCGCACGTGGGCCAGTCCATCGGCAAGGCCATCGCCATCACCTCGACACCTGAGCAAGATTATGCCGACAACAGAACTGTCATTGAGACCTACTGACCGAGGAGATGCTGGACGCTGAGAGCGCGGCCAACGTCAACCCCGACAGCCCCCGGGCAGCAACTGGCCAATATCCGCGCATCTACAGCCTGGAGAAGGCAGCGCTCGGCGTGCTGGCCATCGAGATCGGACTTTTCCAGCCCCGGCTATCCCCGCATGCGCGGGGCCGACTTCGCGCGGGCCGGGTGGATCTTCCGGCAGAGGGGAGAGGGGACCACCCCCTCCTTGCCGACAGGGGTGAGGACGGCGAGGAACAGGATTGCCAGGATCAGGGGCGGCACACCGCCGCCCGCCGCGTCGTAGTACATGCCTTGCGGGTCGGTGTCGAACATGGTCAGGGCGATGACGGCGTGGTTCACCACGCCCTTGAGGACGAAGGCGACCACGCCTGCCGCCCCGCCGATGAGTATCCAGCGCCAGGTGGTGCGGCGAACGCTGAAGGAGCTGAGCGGGCGGATGCACACGAGTGCCGCCGCGGCGAAGCCGACGAGGCCGGCGATGCCCGACCGGGCGGCCACGATCAGCCCGTACACCACCGGGGCCAGCCCCAGCCGGCCGAACAGCACGACCACGGCCGCGGCGGCCGTCAACGCGCGCAGGCTCACCACGATCTCGGGCCGGCCAGGCCGCATCGGGGAGGTGGCACCAGCGGAAGCCGGCCGACGTGACATGGTGATGAGTTCCTTGCTCTCGTGACGTTCGGACGTCGCTGCCCGCGAAGCCCTGCGATCCATCTCAGCTGTCGTCCGCCCTCGACGGTCAGTGGGGCCGCGTCATGACCTCACCATGACGTTTCCGCCGGTGACGTCATTGCGTGGTGTCACACAGGACCGATCTGGACGGCGACGCCGGGGCGACGTAGGCCCCCAGGCGGCTTGCCCGGTTTCGTGCTGGTACTACAGAAGTCCTCAGGAACCGGACGCCGACCAGCGCCGAACACTTCACCCCATCAACCGGCAATACCTGGATGTAAGGCGATCCAGATACGAGGAAGTTCATGACATCTGATCCAGACGATGCGGAGTTGATCGCCCGATCGCTCCACGGAGATGAGGACGCCTTCGTCGAGGTGGTCCGGCGTCACGAGGCGGCCGTGGGGGCCTACCTCGCGCGACGGGCCGGCCGCGAACTGGCCGAGGACCTGCTCGGCGAGGTATGGGTGGCGGCGCTCACGTCCCGGGCGGCCTACGATCGTTCGTTCCCCGACGCCCGCCCATGGTTGATCGGCGTCGCGCACAACACGCTCCGGCGGCACTGGCGATCCCGCCCGGCCGAGGAACCGCTGGCGCACGTGCCCGACCTCGCGCCCGGATGGGACCCGTGGGCCGCCGTGGACGACCGCGTCGACGTCGGGTCGGTGCTGCGGCACGCCCTCGCCCTGCTCCGGCCGCAGCAGCGGGAGATCTTGACCCTGGTCGCCTGGGAGGACCTGACCGTCGCCGACGCGGGACGGGCGATCGGCATACCGCCGGGAACGGCGCGCCGCCACCTGCACGAGGCGCGCATGGCGCTGCGGAACGCGCCGGGGATGGCCGCGTTGCTGACCCATCACCACACGATCAAGGGGGCCAAGTGATGATCGACGAGATGGACCTGCTGAGGGACCTGAAGGACGCCGAGCCGGTCCGGCCGCACGCCTACGAGGACGCCAGGGCCGTGCTGCGGGCGGCGATGGCCGCGGAAGGGGCGCCGGGAACGAGAACGGCACCGGTCCGGCGGGCCCGGTGGGGCATGCGCCGCACGGTGGGCTTCGGCGCCGCCGCCTTGGTCGCCGCGGCCGCCGCCGTGACGCTGGTCGTCACGTCCGCGTCGACGCCCGTCAAGCCCCCCACGGAGGCGGCGCCGGCGACAGGGAACACGATCCTGGTGGAGCTGGCCGCCGGCATCACGCCCCTGCGGGCCGACGCGCCGGGCGACGCGACGCTGGAGATCCGCAACCAGTCGCCGACCAGTGACGAGCCGGGCGGCAACGGCATCGGCCTGTTCACCGACGACGGCACCTACTACTGGGGGTACGACAAGAAGGCCCTGCGGCGGGCCGTCGTCCAGAAGGACGGGGGTGACGACGTGTTCAAGCGCGACATAGCGGCGGCGCTCTACGCCGCGGAGGGCGATCTCGACACCGCGCGCGCACGGATGGCCGACGCCAACATCGCCCCGGGCACGAACCAGGATCCGGAACAGACGAAGATCGAGAAGCTCAAGGGCCTCGCCAAGGCGCGAGGCGAGACGTACGTGCCGCCGGAGCCGCCGACCCCTGAGCAGCAGAAGGAGATCACCGACAACCACATCTGGGCGAACTCCATCGACGCGCTGATCGCGGCGCCGGAGAACCCCCAGGTCCGGGCCGGCGTGCTGCGCCTCCTGGCGACGATGCCGACAGTCGAGGTCGCGAAGACCATCACCGCCGGCGAGCCCACGCTCACGCTGACCGCCAGGTGGTCCGCCACGGGCGAGATCGTGGAAACGCTGGTCATCAACGCCGGCACCGGCCGGCCGGTCGCCTTGTCCGGCAGCGGCTCGGACGTGCCGTCCACCATGACCTACTACCACACCTCCCGGGTGACGCTCGCCGACGTCGAAGCCGGCAGGTTCTGACCCGTCACCAGCGAGATCACGCGGGCCGCTCGGTCGCCGAGCGGCTCGCATGCTCGTCGGAAGGTGCCGCCGCTTCCGCGACCGAGCGGTGCGGCACCTCGTGCGGCTCCCCGGGCAGCGGCACGCGTCGCCCGGCTCCCGGCGGGTTCAGCCGGCGGGGGCCGCCGCAGGTGGTGGCGCGATGGACTCGCGGCTGCACAGAGGCATCGGCACCCGGTGCACCTCACCCTGGCCGTCCGGGCCCGCGTGGTCGCGGCCGATCTCGGTGAACAACACGTCGACGGCCTTGCGGCCGAGTTCGTAGTAGGGCAGTGCCACGGTCGTCAGCTTGGGCCGGATCCACGAGGCGATCGGGTGGTCGTCGAAGGAGACGACGGACACGTCGTCAGGAACCTTGAGCCCGACATCGTCGAGTGCCTGGTAGGCGCCCATCGCGATCCGGTCGTTGAAGCAGATCAGGGCGCGCGGCCGCGCCGTCCGCAGGAGCTCCCGCGTCGCCGCGAGGCCGTACTCCGGCTGCCAGTCCGCACAGGTACGGCCGCCCGCCACCGCGACACCCGCATCGCCGAACGCCTCGCGGATGCCGACGAGCCGTTCCACCGCGGCGACGCTCTCCGGGGGCACGTCACGCATGCCGGGGCCGGCGCCGATCAGGTAGACGCCGTCGCGGTGACCGGCCTCGAGCAGGGCGCGCGCCGCAGTCCGGCCGGCTTCGACCTCGTCGGGCAGGACGGCGGGCAGGGGCGTGGGCTGCTCGGGCAGCGCGTTGAGCAGAACGGCGGGAGCGTTCGTGATGTCCTCGGGCACCTTGATGGTCCTGGTGAACATCGAGGCCAGAACGAGCCCGTCCACCTGGCGGTCGTGCATGGCCTGCAGCAGGAGACGTTCGAGCTCGGAGTCGCCCTCCGTCTCACCGATGAACAGCATGAAGCCACGGTCGCGGGCGGCCTCCAGCGCTCCCTTGATCATGTCGCCGGCCAGCCGTGAGGTGGCGACGGTGTCGGAGACGAAGCCGATCGTGCGGGTGGTGCCCGTGCGCAGGCCCACGGAGACGATGTTGGGCCGGTACCGCAACTCGTCGGCGGCTCGCAGGACCCGCTGCTCGACGTCCTGAGAGATACGCAGCTCGCGCCCACGGCCGGACAACACCAGCGAGGCGGTCGTGCGGGAGACGCCCGCGGCCTTTGCCACATCGGCCAGCGTGACCCGTCGTGGGCTCACCCAGCACCTCCGATCGTCAAGGGTGTGTTACAGGGGGTTGACATGGTACGACGCGCGCCGTGAGACTATCGTGCGCTAATCCGATTTAGCAAAGGACGGCGGGACATCAGCCCGGTGCCGGATGTCCCACGCAGCAGAGGAGATGCACATGGCTGGACGAGGTCGTCCCGGCAGGGCCGGAGCCGCGCTTGTGATCGCCATGGGGACGCTCGCCGCCGCCTGTGCGGCTCCCGGCAGCAACAGCCCGCAACCCGCGGCCACCAGCGCGTCGCCGCAGGCCGCGGCACCCACCTGCGGTACGGCGCCGATCACGATGACCGGCTACTTCGAGACCGGCTTCCCGCTGCCCAAGGCGTTGACCACGGAGTTCTCCAAACAGCACCCGAACGTCACGTGGAACATCCGCGAGGACCAGTTCGCGGTGATCACCCAGAACGCCCCGCGCGTCCTGGCGGACAACCCGCCCGACCTCATGCGCCTGCCCCAGGTCTCCGAACTCGTCAAGGACGACCTGCTGAAGAACCTGGACGGCTACGCGCAGTCGTTCGGCTGGGACAGGTGGCCTGCCTCGCAGCTCGAACAATTGCGCCTGGGCCCGGGCGGCCGGCCGCGCGGCGAGGGGTCGTTGTACGCCCTCGGGCTCAACGTCAGCATGACCGGCGTCTTCTACAACAAGAAGCTCGCCACCCAGATCGGCATGTCCGCGCCGCCCGCCACCCTGGCGGAGTTCGACGCGGTGCTGGCCAAGGCCAAGAGCGCGGGCATCACCCCGATCGTGCAGTTCAACGGCGGCGCCACCGGCGGCCTGGCCTTCCCGCTGCAGAACCTCATGGCCTCCTACGGCCCGCCCGGGCCGATCAACGACTGGATCTTCCAGAAGCCCGGGGCCACGATCGACACCCCGCCGAACCTGCAGGCCGTCCAGCACCTGGAGCGGTGGATCAAGGCGGGCTACTTCGAGAAGGACGTCAACGCGGTCGACTACGCGACCATGATGAGCCGTTTCATCGACGGCCAGGGGCTGTTCACGTTCAACGGCGACTGGGAGTCGGGCAACCTCGACAAGCAGATGGCGGGCAACGTCGGCTTCATGCTCATGCCGTCCGCTCAGGAGGGCGGCAAGCCGGCCACCATGTCGGCGCCGCTCACCTTCGGGATCGCGGCGAGCGCGAAGAACGCCGACTGCGCCGCCTTCTTCCTCAACTGGGTGGCCACCGACCAGCGGGCCCGCGAGATCGGCGTCGAAGTGGGCGGATCGCGCCCGATGGGGCCGGCCGACGCGTACATGCCGGAGGTGGCGTCGGACACGGTCACCGCGAGCACGCTCGCCGCCGGCGCGGACCTCGCCGAGGCCGACGGCGCGATGGACTTCATCGCCAACGCCACCGGCGCCATCTACGCCAAGAGCTGGACCCCGAACCTGCAGAAGCTGGTGGCCGGGCAGCAGACGCCGCAGGAGCTGCTGAAGGCGGTCCAGGCCGACTACGCGAGCCAGATCGAGGGGAGCTGAACGAGGTGACGGCCCGCCCTGCCGGCGTTCGCTCCTCCCACCGGCGCCCGGCCAAGCGTCGCAGCTTGGTCGGCTGGCTGTTCGTCCTTCCGGCGCTCGCCTTCTACGCGGTCTTCGTCCTGCGCCCGATCGCCCTGACGTTCCAGTACTCGCTGTACGAGTGGGACGGCATCGGCCCGTCCACCTGGGCGGGGCCGGCCAACTACGGCAAGGTCTTCACCGACCCCGACCTGTTCGACTCGCTGGTCAACGCCTTCCAGCTGATCGTTTTCTTCAGCGCGGTCCCGGTCGCGCTGGGGCTGGCGGCCGCCGCCACGATCCGGCGCATCGCCGCCAGCCGGCTCGCTCTCGTGGCGCGGACCGTGCTCTTCCTGCCGCAGGTCATCCCGCTGGTGGCCGCCGGCATCGCGTGGAGCTGGCTGCTGGCCTCGACCGGTGTGATCAACCAGCTGCTCGAACTGGTCGGCCTCGGCGGGATCACCCGGGCCTGGCTGGGCGACTTCTCCACCGCCCTGCCCGCGGTCGGCATGATCGGCGCGTGGGTTCTCCTCGGCCTGTGCACGCTCTTGCTCCTGGCCGGCATGAGCAAGATCGACCCCTCGCTCTACGAGGCCGCCCGGCTGGACGGCGCCGGGGCGTGGCGTGAGTTCGTCTCGATCACGGTCCCCAGCCTGCGGCAGGAGATCGCGGTCTGCGTCACCGTGACGGTGATCGCGGCCCTGGCGAGCTTCGACATCATCTACATCTCGACCCAGGGCGGTCCCGGCAACACGACGATGGTGCCCGGCCTGCAGATCTACTACCTCGCCTTCTCCGAACGCGAGGTCGGAACGGCCTCGGCCCTGGCCATGGTGCTCATGGTGCTCGTGATCGCCTGCGCCTTTCCCATCCAGTGGTTCGCGAAGGACGGCGAACGATGATCACCGCGTGGCGGGAAGCCTGGACCGGCAGGGCTCTGCTCGTCCTCATGATGGCGGTCACGATCCTGCCGTTCCTCAGTCTCTTCGTCACCGCCCTGCATCCTTCGGGCACCTACCCGCCTGGGCTCGCCTGGCCGAGCGACCCGCAGTGGGGCAACTTCGGCAAAGCCTTCGAGGCCGCGAACATGGGGGAGCTGCTGAAGTCCAGCGCCCTCATCGTCCTGGGCGTGGTGCCGATCTCGATCCTCCTCGGCACGATGGCCGGCTTCGCCATCGGTCACCTTCGCGTGGTCGGCAGCCGCGTGTTGTTCGTGCTCTTCGTGCTCGGCCTGACCCTTCCGTTCGAGGGCATCATCACGCCGCTGTACTACCAGATCCGCGACATGGGGCTGTTGAACACGCGCTGGGCGATCATTCTGCCGCTCATCGGCCTGTTCATGCCGTTCTCCGTCTTCTGGATGCGCGCGCATTTCGTCAACATGCCGGGGGAACTGTCGGAAAGCGCACGCATGGACGGCGCCAACGTGTGGCAGCTGTTCCGGCGCATCCACGTGCCCCTGGCCATGCCGGCGATCTCGTCCCTGGGCATCCTGCTGTTCCTGTGGACCTGGAATCAGTTCCTGCTGGCGATCGTCCTGGTCGACGACCCTGCCAAGCGCACGATGTCGGGCGCGCTGGGAGCCTTCCAGGGCCAGTGGGGGACCGACATCCCGTTGTTGTGCGCCGGATCGCTGCTGATCCTGACCCCCACGCTCGCGGTCTTCCTCATCTTCCAGCGGCACTTCGTCAAGGCCCTGCTCCAGGGCTCTTTGAAGGGCTGAGGCGCCACCGTACCGAAAGCAGAGGTCGTTCCATGGTTCCTGGAGGACGGGGAGGCGCCGCGTGAGCGGTGGCCGGCCGGCGCGCTGGACGCGCCGGCACCTCGAGCTGCTCGTCGACAGCGGCGCGACCACGGCGCCCGTCTTCGACCCCGCGGCGGCCGTCCCGCGGATCCTGCCGGACCACGACCTCTGGGACCTGTGGCCGATCCAGGAGGAGGACGGTTCGACGAGCCTGATCGACGGCTGTGAACTGTGGATGGCGTTGTCGGCCCCCATCCTCGGCCACCCCGAACAGCGCCATGACCACGCCCGCATCCGGCTGCTCGCCCGACATGGCGACGGCCGGTGGAGGGACCTGGGTCACGCCTTCGCCGACGGCGCCTGCCCGGGCAGCCGCGAGTGGTCGGGATCAGCGGTCCGCCGGCCCGACGGCACGGTGTCGGTGTTCTACACGGCCGCCGGTCGGCGGGGCGAGACCCGCCCGACGTTCCGGCAGCGCGTGGTCGAGGCGCGCCCCGCCCTGGTCACCGACGGCGACCGGATCCTGTTGCGCGAAGACGCCGAACACCGGGAGATCCTCCGCCCCGACGGCCGCATGTATCTCCCGGCCGACGAGGCCGACGGATCACCGGTGAACATCAGGGCCTTCCGCGACCCCGGCTGGTTCCGCGACCCCGCCGACGGGCGCGACTACCTGCTCGTCGCCGCCTCCACCGCCTGGGAGGACGGCTTCACAGGCGCGGTCGCCCTGGCCGGGACGCGGGCCGGCACCTGGTCCCTGCTCCCGCCCCTCATCGTGGCCGAGGGCGTCAATCACGAGCTCGAACGGCCCCATGTCGTCGTCCACGACTCGTGGTACTACCTCTTCTTCTCCACCCATCGTCACAATTTCCACCCAGCCGAGCGCGCGCCCACCGGGCTCTACGGCTTCGCCGCGCCCAGCCTGACGGGACCGTACGAGCCGCTCAACGGTTCCGGTCTCGTGGTCCGGAACCCTTCTCGGGAACCCGATCAGGCGTACGCCTGGCTGGTGCTGCCCGACCTCCGCGTGGTCAGCTTCGCCAACTACCGAGCCCACCAGGCCAGGGACCCCCGGCACGCGGACGCGGCGCAGGCCCGGGCGAACTTCGGCGGGACCATCGCGCCGACCCTCACGCTCACGCTCGACGGGCTGACCACGTCGGTCGTGGCAGCCCGGCCGGGCTGCCACGACCTCGAGCGGCACGTCACCGCGCCGCCGCCGCGACGCGAACCCGCGGACTGTCGCCTACCTCAAGCCGCCGAGGGACAGTCCGCCGCGCCAGTGCCGCTGGAGCGTGAAGAACGCGATCACGAGTGGGATGACCGACACGAGCGCGCCCATGATGATGAGGCTCCAGAGGGAGGTGCTGCCGGCATTGTTCGCCGAGGCGATTCCCTGCCATAGGCCGAGTCCGACGGTGACGGGGAAGAGGCGGTTGTCGGAGAGCATGGCCAGGGGCAGGAAGTAGTTGTTCCACGATGCCACGGCCGACAGGAGCAGCACCGTGACCACCGCGGGCCTCATCAGCGGGAATGCGATCCGGAGGAACGTTCGTATTTCGCCCGCGCCGTCGGCCCGCGCCGCGTCGAGAATCTCGTCGGGAACCGCGTCGCGCGCGTATACGTGCATCAAGTAGACGCCGAACGGGTTGAGCAGCGACGGGAGAATCACCGCCCAGATCGTGTTCGTCAGGCCGAGCTCGGCGAACATGATGAAGGTGGGGATCACCAGGGCGGTTGCGGGCACCATCAGCGCGCCGAGCACGAGTGCGAAGCTGAAGCGTCTGGCGGCGAAGCGGTACTTGGCGAATCCGTAGCCGGCCATGACGGACAGGATCGTGGCGCCGATCCCGCCCGCGAGTGCGTACAGCGTGGAGTTGAGAATCCACCTGCCGTAAATACCGCCGTCGTAGGTGAACAACTGTGAGAGGTTGCCGAGATAGTCGATCTGGTCGGCGAACCACAGGGTGTTGCCGCCCCCGAACAGGCCGGGGGCGTCCTTGGAACTGTTGACGATGACCCACCAGAACGGCACGAGGAAGTACACGACCAGAAAGCCGAGGAGCACCTGCAGGGGGAGGTGGCGTTGTGGCCGGCGGCGGGCGCCGGCGCGGGAGCGGTCACTCATCACAGGAAGCTCCTCCGCTTGCGGGTGAAGAACAGGAACACGTAGACGCCGATGAACACGATCCCGCCGAGGGCGAAGGAGATCGCCGATCCGTAGTTGAAGTTCGCGAGTGAGAAAGCCTGCTGATACGCGTACATGTTGGGCGTGAAGTCCGGTCCGATCGTGCCGGCCGCCAGCGAACGCAGAATCTGCGGTTCGTTGAAGAACTGCAGGGTGCCGATGAGGGAGAAGACCAGGATCAGCAGCAGCGCGGGGGCGATCAGCGGGATCTTGATGCGAAGCGCGATCTGCCATTTTCCGGCGCCGTCCATGCGAGCGGCCTCGTAGAGCGTCGGGTCGATGCCCTGGAGCGCCGCGTAAAGGATGATCATGTAGTAGCCGGCCCACTGCCAGGTGACGACGTTGACCAGACCGTAGAAGATCAGGTTGCTGCTGAGAAAATCGGGCGGGGTGGCGCCGAACAACCCGAAGATGTCGGAGAGCGGCCCGAAGCTCTTGCTGTACAGGAATCCCCACATGACCGCCCCGATGACCGTGGGAATCGCGTAGGGGAGAAAGATCATGAGGCGGGAGAAGCGGGTGAAAAGAGAGGTCACGGCGTCGAGAATCAGCGCCATCGCGAGGGCGACGATGATCTGCAGCGGGATGGCCACCAGCGAGAAGCGGATCACGAACCATGATCCGGACAGGAAGCTCGGGTCGGTGAACGCCTTCACATAATTGTCGAGAAAGACGAAGCTGGTGCCACCGATCAGCCTTTTCTGGAAAAGGCTGAGATACAGCGCGTACGCCAGCGGCGCGATGAGAAATGCCAGGAAGACGATCCCGAACGGCCCGACGAAGAGCCACCCCATCAGATGTTCACGTAGGTGCACCTTCCCGCGTACCTTGCGCGGTTTCTCTTGGGTGCGTGGTGCGTTCTTCTCTATCAAGAGGGTCAACTTGGGCTCCGGGATGTCGATGCTGGGGGATGGCGGGGGTGGGCCGGCCGGCCGCGGATACGGCGCGGACGGCGTGGCCCACCCATCTCGTCACTGAACGGTGAAACCCTGCTCGCCGGCGTAGCTCACCACGTCCTCCTGCAACCGGTCGGCGGCCTGCGCACCGGTGACGGAGCCCTTGATGATCTCGCTGACCTGCTTGGTCATGGCGTCGAAGTAGTACTGGCCGAAGGGGCTGTAGGTGACCCCCGCGTAGGCGTTCGCCGCGGGGACGTAGACCTCCTTGTTCGCCTGCTGGCCGTCGAAGAACGCCACCTTCAGGTTCACGAACTCGGGATCGTTCAGCGCCTTGAGGTTCAGCGGGAAAATGATCTGGTTGGTCCAGCCGTCCGTGAGGGACTCATCGTCGGCGTAGAGCCCGTACGCCACCTTCGCCGCGAGTTCGGGGTTCTTCGCCTGGCTCGTCACGGAGAAGGCCGACCCGCCCCAGTTGACCTGCACCGGGTTGTCCGGATCCCACTGCGGGAGCGGCGCCACCGCGAACTTGCCGGTGTCCTCGCCCTTACCGACGCCGGCGCCGGTGAGGTACCCGGGTGCCCAGGCCGCCGAGATGTACGTCGCGTAGTTGCCGTTGATCACACCGGAGATGTACTCCGGCGTGAACTGGTCCTGCGTGCCGACCAGGCCCTTCTGCACGAGGCGCGCCCAGTAGTCGAGCACGTCCTTGGAGGCCTGGTCGTTCAGCTTGATGCCGATCGAGCTCTGCTGGGCGGGGTCGTAGGTGAACGGAGCGGCGCCCTTCTGGATCTGCAGCGCCATGGTGAGTGCCGACACGTTCGCGGCGAAGTCTCCGAAGAGCGGGCCACCCGCGTCCTTGACCTTCTGCGCAGCCTGTTCGTACTCGGCCCACGTCTTCGGCGGCGTGATGCCGTATTCGTCGAAGATGTCCTTCCGGTAGATCATCGCCAGCGGGCCGCCGTCGACCGGCACGCCGTAGACGGCGTCACCGACCGAGACGTCCTTCCACGCGCCCTCGCTGTAGTCGGCCTTCACGGCATCGAAGCCGTACGGTCTGATGTCGACGAGCGCGTTCTGGATCTGGAAGGTCGGGATCCGGTCCATCTCGATCATGATGACGTCGGGCGCGCCGGTGCCCGCCGAGATGGCCGTCTGGAACTTGTCGTACTCGTCACTGCCCTGGCCCACGTTGGTCCAGCAGACCTGCACCTCGGCGTTCTGCTTGTTGAAGTTGTCGACGACGAGCTGCATGTTGGGGTACCAACCCCACATCGTCACGACCGGCAGGTCCTTCTTGGGAATCGTGTTCGTGCAGTTGCTCGCGTTGTTCCCGCTTGCGTTGCTTCCGCTCCCTTCCCCGCCGGGGGAGCAGGCGACAAGCGCGGTGGCGAGCATGGCCGTCAGGGCAAGCAATCTCTTTTTCATTGACATTTCCCTTGGGGAACGCGGCGCACAAAGGTTCATGCGCCGCTGAGACCGGACGATCGACCGGGACGGGGCGTGGGAGAGAACCCGCGCCCCATCCCTTGTGCCGATCGTCGTGTGAGCGTTAACACGGCGTTCGTGGCGACAACACTCGGGCGGCGCTCTGACGCCTTCGGTGGGTCGCCTCAGTGGGCTTGGCTAGCGTTTGAAAAGACGTGGTGCCAGGTCGATGAGATTCTTCTGCCACACGTCCCAGCCGTGCGGCCCCGGGGTGATTCCGTCGAATTCGTATCGGATGCCGAGATTGTTGATGGTGGTCAGGGACGCCATGAATGACGGGTACACGAAGTCGGTCTGGTCGCCGACGTACAGGCGCAACAGCTTGGTCCCGTTGTTGATGGCCTGTGCGTCGACGCCTGTCCCGCTGCCGAAGCCGGCGGAGAACGCCGCGACGTAGGCGAACCGACCCGGATGTGCCTTGAGCACCCCGAACGTCTGGCCGCCGCCCATGGAGAGGCCGGCCAGCGCCTGCCGCGACGGGTCGCTGGAGACGTGGTAGCGGGCGCGGGCCGCCGGCACGATGTTCTCCAGCAGTTCCTTGGTGAAGTCGGACACGTTGCCGTTGCTCATCACGACGACCATCGGCGTCAGGTCCCCGTCGAGGAACTGGTGGTCGAGGATCTGCTTGGCGCGTCCCATCTCGACCCAGTCCGTGTAACTCTGGCCGCCCCCGTGCTGAAGATAGAAGACGGGATACGGCTCCGCACGGTCCGGGTCGTATCCCGGCGGGGTCCACACCAACGCGGTCCGGTTCTCGTTCGCCACGGTGCTGCGGTACGTCATGCTCTCGACCTGTCCGCCCTGGCCGGCGGGAACGTCCGAGAGCAGGCGCGCCTCTTCTCCGGGGACGAAGAAGGTGCTCCAGGCCGGCTCGGAGGTCACCTTCGTCGGGTTCGACACGTCCTTGACCGAGGCCCGGTCCACGATCAGCCGGTAGTAGTAGAACCACGGATCGAGCGGACCCACGGTCGCCCGCCACCGGTCACCTGCGCGGGACAGCGGGATGCGCAACCAGCTTCCGTTCGGAGCCCAGTTCGCCCACACGGTGACATGCTGGGCGTCCTTGAACTCCGTCGTGGTCTCGAAGGTGACGAAGCCGTCCTCGGCCACGAACGGCGTCGGGGTGGTGCCCGCCGCCGGCGGGGTGAACTCGCCCTTCAGCGGCCCGTGACCGGCACTCGGCCCGTGATCCGACACCTTGCGGAACAGTCGCGGCACGAAGTCGATCAGGTTCTCCTGCCAGGCGTTCCAGTTGGCCCCGGCGTCGGGGTTGACACCGTCGAATTCGTAACGGACACCGGCGCGGTCCAGCGCCTGCGTCAGGCGGTTGGTCGCGTTGTACGCGGGATCCGTCACGTTACCCGTGTACAGACGCGCCAGCTTGG
The DNA here is from genome assembly GCF_003236395.1 of Nonomuraea aridisoli. Taxonomy (GTDB): domain Bacteria; phylum Actinomycetota; class Actinomycetes; order Streptosporangiales; family Streptosporangiaceae; genus Nonomuraea; species Nonomuraea aridisoli. The sequence continues at coordinate 76,642 of NZ_POUD01000002.1, forward strand.
TGCCGCGGTTGATCGCGTGAGCGTTCGCCCCGCTGACGTTCTCCGTCAAAAGCCCCGAGAACGAGCCGACGTAGGCGAACCGGTCCGGGCGGGTCAGAACGGCACGCAGCGCCCGCGTCCCGCCCTCGGCCACACCGGCGATCGCCTGATGCGCCGGGCCGCGAAGGACGTTGTAGCGGTCCGCGACCGCTTTCTGGAGCTCTCTCACCTTCCTGTCGTCATCGGCCGCGCCGCCGTCACTGATCACGACCAGCATCGGCACCATGGACTTCCGTGCCGACAGGTTGTCGAAGATCTGCTTGGCACGACCGAGGTCAAGCCAGTCGGTGGCGCTTCCGCCGTCGCCGGACTGCAGGAACAGCACCGGGTAACCCTTGCCGCCGGCCGAGTACCCCCGCGGCGTCCACACCAGAGCCGACCGCTCCTCGTTCCCCGTGCGGTACGTCAGGGTCTCGACCTTGCCACCCTGCCCCTGAGGCGCGTCCGCCAGCAGGCGCGCCGAGTCGCCCGGCACGAAGAAGGTGCTCCAGAGAGGCTGGGACGCCACGCCGGTGCTGTTCGTCGGATCCTTCAACCCCTTGGTGTCGTCGCCCGTGACCTGGTAGGAGTACAGCCCCGGCTCGAGCGGGCCGAGAACCCCCGACCAGACGTCGCCCCGGCGGGTCAGACCGAATTCGGCCCAGGCGAAGGAGGGGCCGAAGTTCCCCTCGACGACGACCTGCGACACCTGGCCCGCCTTGGCCTCGATGTAGGCCGCCGGGACACTGAACGACGTGTAGCCGTCGTCGGAGACACTCACCCACGGCGTGTCCGCCGCCGCTGGTCGCGGCGCCGGTAACACCGCCGCGATCGCCATGACTCCGGCGGTGATGGCCGCGGAGAAGCGGCGTACGCCGCTGAGGCGTAAGCCGGCATGATAGAATCTTGACGTTGTCATACTGAGCTCCTTTGATGGCTGGCCGCGGATGGCGCCCGACTGGCCGGCCTTACTCATCGATGGATCTGTCGCGGGTTCTGTGCCTGCCACCTCCGTCCAATCACTGGTTCACTCCACCTGAGTGTCAGGTGCGCTCGGCCGCCGCACCTGTCGGGTGCGGTCAGGGTCTCGCCGGGCTCGCGGTGGATCCACGGATCACCAGCCGGGTCGGGAGCACGATGTGGCTGGGGCCCTCCCACTCGCCGCTCACCAGAGACTTGAGCATGCGCGCGGCCTCGTATCCGAGCCGGTACATCGACTGGTCGACCGTGGTCAGCGCAGGCTCGGCCAACGCGGACTCCGGAATGTTGTCGAATCCGACCACCGACAGGTCGCCGGGAACGTCGATCCCCAAGTCTTTCGCGACCTCCAAGGTCTTCAGAGCCATCCCGTCGCTCGCCGCGAAGACCGCCGTCGGACGGTCCGCCCGGTCCAGCAACGCCCGCGCGAGCGGCACAGCGGACTCGGGATTGAAGTCCCCTCTGCCGATCAGCGTGGGATCGACCCGAACGCCGGCTTCGGCCAGGGCCGACCGGTAACCTTCCTCGCGCGCCCATGCGGCCGCCAGGCTGGAGCGGCCGGCGATGAATCCGATACGCCGATGACCCAGGCCAAGAAGATGTTCGACCACCGCGGTGGCGCCCGCGAGGTTGTCCGCCGTCACCGACGGCGCCGCCGAGTCCTTCGCCGGGTCGATGACCACGACCGGAGTGCTGCTCCGCACCTCGCCCCAGGGCGTCAGCACGATGCACCCGTCCGTGAGCGTGCCCGACAGGCGGGTCAGATGCCGCTGCTCCCAGCCCTCGGAGTACGTCCCGTAGAGATCGCCGTTGGCGTAGACGATCAAGTCGAAGCCCGACTGTCTCAACGCCTCCATCACGCCTTTGAGCACCTCGGCCGTATAGGACTGAAAGCTGTGGGTCACCAGTCCCAGAACATTGGTGCGGCTACGGCGTAGGCTCGTCGCCACCAGACTCGACTCGTAGCCGAGCCGCTCAATGGCCGAACGCACCTGGGCGATGGTGCTCGCGCTCACGCCGTAACGCCCGTTGACCACCCGGGACACAGTCGCGGTGGAGACGCCCGCCAGTCGCGCGACATCGTTCATAGTCACCGGCGCACCGCCCTCGGCCATGCCCGCCTCACAGGTTGCAAACGTTATCGGTTACGTTTCCAGCGCCAACGTAAGCGATGGCTTTTACGATGACAAGACCTTTTCGGTCGGCCGCGCGTCACAAATGAACATTGGCCGGATCGCGTCGGTCGATGTCGCATCTCCGCCGGCGGACCGAGAATAGCGGCCCGCCGGCGGAGTGCCTATTTCTCCGCCACCCGGTTACCGGCCGGCCTCACCGCACCGTCATCCGATCGACTCGAGTCACGGAAAGAAGCCGGCGGCAGTTCACTGATACTGACCGTGCCCGTGTAGGACTTTTGCACCTTCAGCCGGTCATCGCCGCTGGTGATGGTGAACGTGCCGGCGAGGGTGTGGTTGTCGGAGGAAAAGCCGACGTACACCTCGATCTGTCCACTTTCGACGGTGTAGGTCATGTCCCGGTCGTAGAAGCCGAGCTGCCCTGTGGGCAGCTGGAAGCGCACGGCCGTTCGTCCTCCGGGGCCGGCGGACACGCGGGCGAAGCTCTTCAACTCCAGCACGGGCCGGGTCACCGTCGCCTGCGCGTCGCGAATGTAGAGCTGGACGACTTCCTCGCCGGCTCGATCGCCCGTGTTCGCCACGGTGACCTCCACGGCGACGCTGTCCCCGGCGGTCACTTCGGTGCGGTCCAGCGCGGCCTGTTCGATGACGAACGAGGTGTAGCCGAGTCCGTGACCGAAGCAGTATCGCGGGCCGACGGGCGAGTCGACGTAGTCGCCGTGCCAGTGCGACCGTCCGCCGGACACCTTGTGCCCGTAGTAGACCGGTATCTGGCCGACAGTGCGCGGGTAGGAGATGGGCAGCTTGCCGCTCGGGTTCACCTCGCCGAGCAGAACCTCGGCGATCGCCTGTGCTCCGGTCTGCCCCGGCAGCCAGGCCATCAGCACCCCGGCGCATTTCTCGTGCAGGAAGTCACCGCCGACCGGCCGACCGGCGACGAGTACCGCCACCACGGGAGTGCCGGTGGCGACGACGGCGCGGACCAGGTCCTCCTGGACGCCGGGAAGTTCCAGGCTGGACCGATCGCGCGACTCGCCCGTGGTGGCCCCGAGCGTCAACCCGGAACGATCTCCCAGGACCAGCACCGCGACATCGGCCGCCGCGGCGGCCGCGACCGCCTCCTCGAAGCCGTCCTTCGACGGGTCGATCACGTCGCATCCGCGCGCGTAGCGCAGCGCGTCGCCCAGACGTGCCGTCAGCGCGTCACGCACCGTGGGCAGCTGGTCCGTGCTCTCCCCGATCTCGAGGTCGTCGGGGACCGTCATCATCTGGCCGAGCAGGCCCTGGCTCTCACGCGCCTGTGCCAACGACTCGACATGTGCCGCGAAGGAGTAGTCGCCGAGCAGGTGCCGGGCGTTGTCGGCGTTCGGCCCGATGAGAGCGACCGTTCCGGCCCCGGGCCGCAGCGGCAGGATGCCCTCGTTCTTGAGCAGGACGAGGCTGCGGCGGGCTGTCTCGAGCGCCACCTCCTGGTGCTGCTCGGCGTTCACCGCCGTCATGACCGCGGCCTCGTCGACGTAAGGGTTCTCGAACAGGCCGAGCTCGAACTTGTGGCGGAGAACCCGTGAGACCGCTTCGTCCAACTTCCTCTCGTCGACCTCGCCGGCGTCCAATGCGCCTGTCAGCGAACCCGCGTACGCGTCCGTCGCCGGAAGCTCGACGTCGACGCCGGCGTCGAGTGCCAGAGCCGCGGCCCGCGCCTTGTCCTCGGCGAAGCGGTGATACGAATGGAGATCGTCGACAGCGAAGTAGTCCGACACGACGGTTCCCGTGAAGCCCCACTCCCCGCGGAGGACATCGTTGAGCAGCTCATGGTTGGCGTGGCAGGGGATCCCGTCCAGCTCGTGGTATCCGGCCATCACCGACTGAAGACCCGCTTCGCGGACCGCCGCCTCGAACGGATACAGGTACACCTCCCGCAGCAGACGAGGCGGCAGATGCGCAGGCGCCCAGTTCAACCCGCCCTCGGACGCCCCGTAACCGACGAAGTGCTTGGCCGTCGCGATGACGCCCTCCGCCGGAGAAGAGCCCTGGAGGCCACGGACGAAGGCCGCGCCCATGCGGGCGACCAGGTACGGGTCCTCCCCGTAGGTCTCCTCCGTCCGGCCCCACCGGGGGTCCCGTACCACGTCCAGCACCGGTGAGAGTCCCTGATGGCTGCCCATCGCGCGCATCTGCGCACGAACGGCATCCGCCAGCCGCCGGTTGAGCTCCGGCTCCCAGGTACTCGCGACACCGATCGCCTGAGGGAAGATGGTCGCCTCCCGGGCCATCAACCCGGAGCACACTTCCTCGTGCACGATCGCCGGGATCCCCAGCCGGGTCTCCGTCATCAGGAAACGCTGGATCGCGTTCGCCACCCGCGCCACCTGCGCCGCCTTCAGATTGGTGGCTCCCGCGACACGAGTCACCTGGCCCAGGCCATGCCGAAGGATCGTCCGCGCCCGCTCCGCCGAGTACCGGCCACCCTCGATCAAGGAGAACGCCCAGACACTGCCCAACTGCGCGAGCTTCTCCTCCCGGGTCATCCGCCCCATCAGGTCAGCCACCCGCTCCCCGACAGGCACGGTGGGATCGGTGTAAACCGCGCCGGACTCTTGCCTCATCGTGGTCATGGGGTCACCGCAATCATCCTGATACTCCATCCTCGCGCGGTCGATGAGACCGCCCGGCCCTGACGGACGCGGTCCGTCGGTCAGATGACTTCCGCTCTTTTGCAAACGTAATCGATAACGTTTACAACACCGTCGCCGACCAAGACCGTTTTGTCCAGAGTCTGGGAAAACACGGCTATGCCCCGTCGCTGGTCAACGGTGCTGGCCGCGACGTACACAGGACGGCGGGCAGCGGCACCAGAGCGGCGATCGCGGTCGCCGCCATGGCAGGCGCCGGGGATCTGAGGGTCAGTTGCCCTCGTTCCGGGGCCGGCTTTCGGGTGGCCAGGAGGAGTTCGGCGGTCTTCCGGCGATCCGCGCGCTCGTCTTCAAGCGGTCGAGGTGTGCGGCCGCGTTGGCGCCGTCGTACACCTGTACCAGTGCGGCCACCAGCTCTTCGTCGTCGTCCGCGCGAAGGGGGCCGAGGAGACGGGAGGCACCGCCTCCTTCGACATCGCCCTTGCGGTCAAAGAGGACGTGCCCGGCATGCACGTGCACGCCCTCGACGCTGCTCCACCCGGCGATCGCCGCAGCGGCCGGCCGCCCGGCCCGCCAACGCACTACCCTCTACGGCGAACCCCCCGCCGAGCGCCTCACCACGGGTCTCGCCTCCGACGGCCACCTCCCGGAACCGCTGCCCGTACTGAGCGGCTGACTCGGCCTGCTACGCGGCGCGCGTTCCCAGGGAAGTCAGCCGCTCAGCTCGGTGCGGCGGGAGCGGGCGAGGGCCAGCCGGCCGAGGGCCGCGCCGGCCAGCCCGAGCACCAGGGCCAAGGCCCCGCCGAACACTCCGTTGCCGGTGCCCAGACCACCGTCGGCGACGACCAGATTCACCGCGCCGTTGAGCCCGCCGATCAGCCCCACCACCAAGGCCACGATGGCCGCCCTCCGCCCGCCGTCGCCGATACGACGGACGAAGCGCAGCGCCAGCCAGCCGATGACCACGCCGCCCAGCGCCACCATCGCGGCCGCACTGGCCCAGATCCGCTCAGGGGTCCCGAGGAAGGTATCGACGCCCTGGCCCGCGCATTCCGCCGCCGTCGTACAGACCGGCGAGGCCGCCTGTGCGGCGAGCACGAAGAGGACGGACATGGGCTTCTCCTTCACTTCCTGCGACGGGACGCATGAACTATGTCCGCTGGGCCCGCCGCCGGTCATCCTGCTGACGGAGACACCTCCCACTGCCGCGGACTCCGCATGAGCCGCGAGAATCTACTGCATCCGCGGTAGGCGGGTCGAAGGGGTAAGGCCACCGATCGCTGCCGGTGACGCGACCGCGAGAGCTGCCGGCTCGCGCGGTCGTCGGCTCGGTGAAAGGGCGGGGATCGGTCAGCGGAGGGTGCGTTCGACCTTGCGCCAGTCCACGAACGTGAAGTCGGTGATCTCACGGCCGCCGTCCGCCGGCGTCCGTGCCGTCGTGCACCACCAGCAGGCCCTTCGGGAAGGCGTCGCCCAGTGAGGCGCTGGCGACCATGGCGCCGTCGCTGATCTCCGAGCCGTCCGCGTGCGGTCCGGGCGCCACGCGGAACCGGCCGAGGTGGCGGTCGTAGATCGAGAACGTGTCGTCGCCCTGGCTGGAGGCCACGGCGTCCACGTGGTGCCGTCGGGCAGCGGGAACGTGGCCGGCAGGTCCAGCGTGCGCACCCGCTGGTAGGTGACCGTGCCGCCGGTCGCGGCGGCGAGCTGCAGCAGCCCGACCGTGGTCCGGTGGCGGCGGCTGCCCCGCGGCCGCCTTGGCGGGGTCGATCGCGTACGCGCGCTGCTGGTCACGCCCCCGGTCGGAGGCCACGGCCAGGTCCACCCTCGCGCCCGTGGACAGGCGGAAGCCGTGGACGAGGTCGACGTTGTCGAGCCGGCCCGGCTCGTGCCCGTCGCCCGCCGCCGGCTCGGCGGGCCTTCGTCCTTATGTCTATACAAATAAATGACATTGATGTACAACCGGGGCGAGCCCGTTGGTCTTGGAGGTGTCCTATGAGACGTACCCCGATCGTGCTGGCCCTGCTGGGCGCGCTCGCCCTCACCGGCTGCTCCTCCGGAGGGCAGAGTGCGCAGAGCGCCGCCCCGCCCGCCTCCTCCGCCCCCGCGGGGAGCGGCGCCACCTTCTCCGTCATCACCCACGGAGCCGCCGGCGACTCCTTCTGGGACGTGGTCAAGAACGGCGCCGAGGCCGCGGGCAGGCAGTACGGAGTGACGGTCACCTACCAGGGCGACGGCGACCCGGCCCGGCAGTCGCAACTCATCGACCAGGCCGTCTCCCAGCAGGTGGACGGCATCGTGGTCTCCATGGCCAACCCCGACGCGCTGCGCGAGGCCGTCGGCAGGGCCGTCGCGGCGGACATCCCGGTGGTGACCATCAACTCGGGCGCCGACTCCGCCAAGGCGTTCGGCGCGCTCACCCACGTCGGCCAGTCCGAGGACGTCGCCGGGCGCGGCGCGGGCGAGCAGCTCAAGGCCGCCGGCGTCACCAAGCTGCTGTGCGTCGTCCACGAGGCCGGCAACATCGGCCTCGACCAGCGCTGCCGGGGCGCCGAGGAGACGCTGGGCGGCACCGTCGAACGGCTCCAGGTCGACGTGAGCAACCTGGCCGACGTCACCTCCAAGGTCACCGCGACCCTCCAGTCCGACCAGCAGGTCAACGGCGTGCTCGCGCTCAACCCGGCCATCGCGATCGCCGCCAGGGACGCCATCAGGGACTCGGGGTCGCAGGCCAAGCTGGCCACGTTCGACCTGTCGGCCGACGTGGTGACGGCGATCCAGGACGACGAGATCCTGTTCGCCGTCGACCAGCAGCAGTACCTCCAGGGCTACCTGCCCATCACGTTCCTCAACCTGTACAAGAACAACCTCAACACCGTCGGCGGCGGCCTGCCCGTCAACACCGGGCCCGGGTTCGTGACCAAGGACAACGCCGAGCAGGTGGCCAAGCTGGCGGAGGCGGGCACCCGATGACGACGGCTCCCGCGCGGGCCGACGAACGGGTGGTCCACGTCGGGCTCGCCCGCCGCCTGCTCATCCGGCCCGAGCTCGGCGCGGTGGTCGGGCTCGTGGCGGTGTTCACCTTCTTCGCCTCCCAGTCGCCGGTGTTCCGGTCGCCGGCCGGCATCGCCAACTGGCTCGACCCGGCCGCCACGCTCGGCATCATGGCGGTCGCGGTCGCGCTGCTCATGATCGGCGGGGAGTTCGACCTGTCGGCGGGCGTGCTGACCGGCACCAGCGGGCTGATCCTCGTCACGCTCGCCACCCGCTTCGGCTTTGACGTGTGGTCGGCGATGCTCGTCGGCCTGGTCGTCGCGCTGGCCGTCGGCTTCGCCAACGGGCTGATCGTCACCAGGACGAGGCTGCCCAGCTTCATCGTGACGCTGGGCACGTTCCTCATGCTGCAGGGCGTCAACCTCGGCGTCACCAAGGCCATCACCGGCACCGTCCAGGTCAGCGGCCTGCGCCGCGCCGAGGGCTACGACGGCGCCGCGGCGATCCTCGCCGGGACGATCGAGATCGGCGGCACCCCGTTCCGGGTCGCGATCCTGTGGTGGATCCTGGTGACCGCCGTGGCCACCTGGGTGCTGATGCGCACCCGCCCCGGCAACTGGATCTTCGCGGTGGGCGGCAACGAGCAGGCCGCCCGCGCGGTCGGCGTGCCCGCCGCCCGGACGAAGATCGCGCTGTTCATGACGACGGCGTTCGCCGCCTGGCTGGTCGGCTCGATCCTGGCCCTGCGCTACACGTCGGTGCAGGCCAACATCGGCATCGGGCAGGAGTTCATCTACATCATCGCCGCCGTGATCGGCGGTTGCCTGCTCACCGGTGGGTACGGCTCCGCCATCGGGGCCGCGTTCGGCGCGGTGATCTTCGGGATGGCCGACAAGGGCATCGTCTTCCTGGGCTGGGACGCCGACTGGTTCACGTTCTTCCTGGGCGCGATGCTGCTGCTGGCCACGCTGGCCAACCGCCTGGTCAGGCGGTACGCCGAGGAGGTGAAGCATTGATCCTCGAGACCCGCGGCATCGGCAAGACGTTCGGCTCGGTGCTGGCGCTGCGCGAGGTGTCGATGGGGGTGGCGGCCGGCGAGGTCACCTGCGTGCTCGGCGACAACGGCGCCGGCAAGTCCACGCTCATCAAGATCCTGTCCGGGGTGCACCAGCACGACGCCGGCACGTACCTGGTGGACGGGCGGGAGGTACGCTTCTCCAGCCCCCGCGACGCCCTCGACCGCGGCATCGCCACCGTCTACCAGGACCTCGCGATGATCCCGCTCATGTCGGTCTGGCGGAACTTCTTCCTCGGCTCGGAGCCGCGCAAGGGCCTGGCCTTCGACGTGGCCAAGGCCCGGCGGGTGGCCCGTGAGGAACTGCGCGCCATGGGCATCGACATCCGCGACGTGGACCAGCCCGTCGGCACGCTGTCCGGCGGCGAACGCCAGTCGGTGGCCATCGCCCGCGCGGTCCACTTCGGCGCCCGCGTCCTCATCCTCGACGAGCCCACCTCGGCGCTCGGGGTCAAGCAGGCCGGGGTCGTGCTGCGCTACATCGCCCGCGCCCGCGACCGTGGGCTAGGCGTGGTCTTCATCACCCACAACCCGCACCACGCCTACCCGGTCGGCGACCGGTTCCTGCTGCTCAACCGGGGCACCACCCTCGGCCAGTACGCCAAGCAGGACATCACCCCGCAGGAGCTGACCGCGCTCATGGCCGGTGGCGCGGAGCTGGAGGAGCTGACGCACGAGCTGAGACGCGAGTGAGTTTGATGGACTTTTGACCGATTCTGGCGGTCATCGGGAGGTAAGGTCAGGGAACGAAAACCTCGGCACGCCGAACCAGGAAGAGCCGGGGGATCACCATGGCCACGACGATCAGCGACCGGGTCGTGCTGGGACGGGCGGCGGGGCGGCCCGCCGACGGTGAACGTCCCTTATCTCACGCGCCGCGCCGCAGCACGACGCGCCCGCTCCGCACCCGGGGCGTACGAGACCGCCCGCCTGGACGCCCGTGTGCCGAACGACCTGGCGGACGCCGCCTCCGCAGGGTGCCACGCGTGTTCGCGTGCGCCCGCCCTGAACGACCTCGTCCCGCACCGGCGGCATTCCACCGCCCCGTGGGGCACCACACACCTCTCCCGGCCGGCGACGCCGGCCATCCATCGAGCGAGCACGATCCCGGCGTGGAGATGTGGCTCGATGTGCGGCCATCGCCGTTATTACACCGTGGCGTCCCGCGCCCGTCCAGGTGACGGGGCGCGGGTGAGAGCTCCGGGCCGGTCTCCCTGGCGGGTGCGGCACGCCAGGGCGGCCGGCCCGGGCACGACTCGATCGCGCGGGCCGGCGTGATCCTCGGCGTCGTCCTCGGCAGGCCGGCACCCGTGCTGGTCGGGGTCACGGACGGCGTCCCCGCCTGGCCCGTCGCCAGGGCCGCCGCCCGTACGGCCGAGCGCGCCTGCGTGGCGCTCGACCTCAGCCGCGCGCGCACGGCGCCCGTCGCGGCGATCCGCGTCGGCGGGCCGTGCCCCGAGGCGCTGCGCCCGGTCGTCGGCTCCGGCGTCGCCACCATCGTGCGCGGCGGCCACGGCGTGACGGGCCGGCCGCTCGCGCCCCTGGACACCGAGGCGGTACGGCGCTTCGCCGCCACCTGCGGCCTGGCCGACTTCGCCGTGACCGCCACCGGCTCCACCATGCTGGCCGACCACGAGCTGGAGGTGGCCGCCGCCATCACGGCCGAGGTGCCCGACGCCCGCATCACCCTGTCGTACGAGTTCGGCCACCCCGGGCTGCGCGAACGCGAGGCCGACGCCGTCCGCAACGCCGGGCTCGGCCCCGAGGCCGGGCGCATCGCCGACGAGGTGGCGAGAGAGCTGCCCGGCGTGCCGGCGTACTTCGCCCGGTCGGGCGGCGGGCTCGTGTCGGCGCACTACTTCCGCCGCTACCCGCTGGCCTGTTACCGGGGCGCCGCCGCGAGCCTCGAACGCGGCCGGGCCGCCCTCGGCGTGCCGGTCCCCGACGACGAGGCGGCGGCGTACGGGGCGACGCTCGGACGGCCGGAGGCGCAGGTCGAGCGGATCGTGCAGGCGCGGGGACAGGCCGAGCTGGACCGGGAGCTGCAGCGCGCCCGCGACGAGGCGCTCACCCGCGTGGTCAGCGCGGGGGCCGCGCCTGGCTCGGCCCAGATCGCCGAGACGACGGTGAACCCGATGTCGTACCTGCCCGTCGGGCTGTACCGGGTGCGGGTCATAGGGCAGGGGGCCACGCCGTGAGCCGGCTGATCGACCTCGACGAGCTGGGCCGGTTCGCGGCGGGCGCGCGGGCGTTCGCGACGGGGGCGGGCGATTCCCCCTACCACCTGGCGCTCGACTGGGCCAGGTCGGTGGCCGGGAAGGGCGTCGAGCTGGTGACGGCAGGGGAGCTGAGACCGCAGACCCTGTGCGTCGCGGTCAGCCTGGCCGGCTCCACGACCGCGCTGGGCGAGCACCTGCCGCGCGGCGACGAGCCCGAGCGGGTCGTACACGCCCTGGAGCGCCGGCTGGGGGAGCGGATCGGAGCCGTGGTGGCACTGAACCTGGCCGCCGAGAACGCGCTCGTCCCGCTGATCACCGCCGCCCTGCTGCGGGTGCCGCTGGTCGACGGCGACGGCTCCGGGCGGGTGTTCCCGCTGGTGGAGCAGACCACGTACGCGCTCGGCGGGATGAGCCCGGCCCCGCTGGCGCTGGCGGGCGGCTCGGGCGAGCTGATCCTGCTGGAGACGGAGGCCGGGCGGGTGGAGGAGCTGTTGCGTCCCGTCGTGCTGGCCGTCGGAGGGTGGGCGGTCGTGGCGTGCTACCCGATGGCGGCGGCCGACCTGGTGCGAGTGCTCGTCCCCGGGACGGTCAGCCTGCTGATCCGCGCCGGGACGCCGGGTACGCCACGGACGGCGGCGGCGCCGTTCGGGGTGCAGCGGCTGTGCCGGGGGCTGATCCTGTCCGTGGAGGGCAGCACGGGGCACGACGCCGAGGTGTCGCTGCCGTCGCAGCCGTCCAGCATCGTGCTGCGCGAACCGGACGGCATGCGCCGCCTGGTACGGCTGGAGGCGCACAACGAGATCGTGCTGGCCCTGGCCGACGGCGCGGTGGTGGCGACCGTGCCGGACCAGATCTGCATGATCGGCACGGCCGACGGCATGGTCGTGGACGTCGACGAGGCCCGCCCCGGCCTCGAGGTGGACATCATGGTCGTCAAGGCCGCCCCCGTGTGGCACACCGCGTGCGGGCTGGCGCTGGGCGGGCCGCGCGCGTTCGGGATCGCGCTGTGACCGGGGTGCGGGCGCCCGGCTGGGAGGCGCCGGTCACGGTGACCGAGCTGGTCAACGCGGGCACGCTCGCCGGAGCGCGGATGTACGGCGCGGGCGAGAACCCGGTGCGCGGCGTCCGCATCGTGGACGAGCTGTCGGTCCTCGGGACGGTCGCCCCGCACACCGCGGTGGTGCTCATCGGCACGGCCGCCAGCGGCGGCTGGGCGGTGGAGATGGCCATGCGCCGGGCCTGGGAACAGGCGGCGGCCTGCGTGATCGCACCCTCCGGCGGGCTGAGCGAGAGCTCCGGGGAGGTGCTGGCGGAGCGGCTCGGCATCACCCTGATCTTCGTGGACGAGGATCCGCTGCTCGTCGCGGTACGGGTCGCCTCGGCGGCCTCCCGGCCGGACGCGGCCCGCATGCAGCTCGTCGCCCGCTGCGCCACGCGGCTCGTCGAGGCCGGGACGTCGGCGCGCCGGGTCCTCGGCGTGCTGAACGCCGAGCTCCCCGGGACGTCGGTGGCCTTCCTCGACCGCCACGGCGTGCTCCTGGCGGGCCGCCGCGACGCCGCCGCGGGCGGCAGGCCGGAGGGAGAGGCGGGGGAGAGCGTGCCGGGATGGTCCGCGCAGGCGGAGGTGCCCGACCAGGAGGGCGGCGTGCTGGGCACGCTGGTGGCGGGCGGCTCGTCGCGGTCGCCGGGATGGCCGTCGGTGGTGCGTACCGTGCTGAGCCTGGCGGTGGCGCCGCTGACCGCGTGGGCGGCGCGCGAACGGCTGCGCGCCTGCCGGGACTTCGCCCGGCAGGCGGCCCTGGCCGAACGCCTCCTCGCCGACGCCGCCGCCCCCGAAGCCGATCTCGCGCCGGCGACCGGGGCCGCCGGAACGGCCTCCGCCACGCCGGCTTCCGCCGCGGCGGTGCCCTCCGCGGCGGCTCCATCCGCGGCCTCGTCTGCGGCGGCCTCCTCTGGGGCGGCCTCTGCCGGGGAGGAGGCCGGGCCCGTCCGGATGGCGGCGGTCGCGCTGGGCTGGCCGGTGCGCGGGCCGCTCACCGCCTACCAGGTGCGCCCGGCCTCCGGCGCGGGGGACGCGGCGTTGGCGCAGACGCTCATCACCGCCGCGCTCGGCCAGGTCCCGGTGACCGTCCGGGGCGAGGGATGGGCGGGCTGGTCGGCGCTCGACCCCGCCGAGCTGGCCGGACGGCTCGAACGCTGCCTCCCGACGATGCCGTGGCCGTGCTCGGCCGGCGTCGGCGCGCAGGTGCCGGGCCTGGAGGCGGCCGGTGAGTCGCTGACCGGCGCCGAGGCGGCGGCGGCCATGGCGGACCCGGGTACCGTGGCCAGGGCGGACGAGATGGGACCGGCCGAGCTGCTCGGCGCGCTGCCCTCACGGGCGCTGCGGGCCCCCGCCACCGTCATCCTGCGGCCGCTGCTCACCATCGACCGGGACGGCACGCTGCTGGAGACGCTGGCCGCCGTCCTGGACGAGGGCGGCGCGCTCAAGGCGGCCGAACGGCTCGGCGTCCACCGCAACACCGTCACCACCCGCCTGGACCGCATCAAGACGGCCGGCTTCGACCTCGACGACCCCGCCACCCGCCTCGCCCTCCAACTCGCCTGCCACGTCATGCTCCGATGAGCGCGCCGACAGGTCAGCGGCCGCCCGGATCCGGGGGCAGCATCGCGGCGACCTCCCGGCGCAGGAGCGGGTCGGCCTGGAACGCCTCCGTGAGCGCCCGCCGCAACGCCGCCCGGCTGGGCTCATCGTCGGGCTTGGCCCCGGCCACCCGCGCGATCACCTCCAGCGAGCGCCGGTCGCCCCGGCCGAAGACCCGCTGCAGAACGCGCCCGCCCCGGGCCTCGGGCGTGCCCGCGGCCAGCTCCCGGGTCTTGGCCAGCACCGTCTCGCCATAGGCGTCGATGGCCGCGGTGACGTAGGGCATGACGAGGTTCACCGTCTCCATGGCACCCTCCCGTGGGGAATGACGCGATCGTAGCTCTCCGGGGTGCCGCGGCAAGGGCATACCCTGTCGAATGTGTCTGCGCCGTACCTCACTCTCAAGACCGTCATCGAGCACGAGACCGAGGCCCGGCGCTCACGCTTCATCTGCGCCCTCGCACCCGCGCGCACCGTCGAGGAGGCGGCGGCCTTCATCGCAGAGCGCCGCCGCGAGCACCCCTCCGCGACGCACAACTGCACCGCGTACGTGATCGGGCAGCGCGTCCAGAAGGGCGACGACGACGGCGAGCCGGGCGGCACCGCGGGCACCCCGATGGTCCAGGCGCTGGTCGGCCGCGGGTTCAGCGACGTGGTGGCGGTCGTGACCCGCTACTTCGGCGGCACCCTGCTGGGCGCGGGCGGCCTGGTGCGCGCCTACGGCTCGGCCGTGACCGAGACCCTCGACCGGGCGGACCCCGTGCGGATGGTGCCGGCCAGGCTCGTGCGGGTCACGGTCGCGCACGACCAGGCCGGCCGGGTGGAGAACGACCTGCGCGCCTCACGCCACGCCGTGCGCGACGTGACGTACGCCGGGCAGGTCACCTTCGCCGTCGCGGTGGGCGAGGACGAGGTGGCCGCGTTCACCGACTGGGTGGCGACGCTGACCGCGGGCCGCGCCCGGGTGGACGTCGGCGAGGAGATCCATGTGCCCGGCTGAGACCTCAGCCCTCGAGGGCGTACTGCATGACCCGGAACTTCGCCTGGGCCTCGGCCAGCTCGGCGGCCGGGTCGGAGTCGCCCATGATGCCGCCGCCCGCGAACAACCGCGCCCGGCGGCCCTGGACGAGCCCCGAGCGCAGCGCGATGCCCCACTCGCCGTCGCCGTTGGCGTCGATCCAGCCCACCGGGCCGGCGTAGCCCGCGCGGTCCATGCCCTCCAGTTCGCGGATCACCTCGATCGCGGTCCTGGTCGGCGTGCCGCCGACGGCCGCCGTCGGGTGCATGGCCGCGACCACGTCGAGCACCGACGCGCCGTCGGCCAGCCGCCCGGTCACGTGGCTGGCCAGGTGCTGGACGTTGGGCAGCACCAGCAGCTCCGGCTCGTCGGGCGTGGTCAGCGAGGAGCACAGTGGCGCCAGCGTCTCGCGTACGGAGGCGATGGCGCACTCGTGCTCGTGGCGGTCCTTCGGCGAGGCGAACAGCGCCGCCCCTCGGGCGAAGTCGTCGGCCGGGTCGCTGCCCCGCGGCGTCGTGCCGGCCAGCACCAGTGACTCGATCTCCTGCCCCGTGCGCCGGATCAGCAGCTCCGGCGTGGCCCCGACCAGCCCCGCGACGGAGAACGTGTAGCACTCCGGGTAGCGCCTGGCCAGCCGCATCAGCAGCAGCCGCACGTCGATCGGCCGCTCGGCGGTGGCGACGAGGTCGCGGGCCAGCACCACCTTCTCCAGCTCGCCCTCACGGATGCGCCGCGCCGCGCGCGCCACGACCCGCTCCCACTCGGGGGCGCTCAGGCTGCCGTCGCCGTAGCTGACGCGGCCCGGGTCGGTGATGGGGGAGAACGTCTTCACCGGCGCCTCGCCGATCGTGGTGAGCCAGGCCCGGCCACCGCGCCGGGTGAGCACCGCCCGCGGCACGACGAGAACCGAGCCGTGGGCGTTCTCGTCGAAGGTGAAACTGCCGAAGGCGACCGGCCCCGAGCCGGGATGACGCACGGCGTCGTCGACCTGCGCGTCGCCGAGCACGGTGGCCAGCCACTGCCTGGCCCAGGCGAAGCGTCCTGGGCCGGGCGGCACGGCCACCCGCGCGGCCTCACCCCATCCGACGAGGCCATCGCCGTTCCTGATCCAGGCGTACGGCGTTGTCGCCGGCAGGGATGCCAGCAGGTTACCGGGGTCGCCGACGGGGGTGGTGCGAACCGGCAGCGGGCGGGTTGTTCCGAGCGCGACACTCACCCGACACACTCTATGCGGGAACTGAACACGTTCGACTCGGACCCCCGTGAATGAGAGGTTACGGGCAATGAACGCAGAAAGAGCCACGTCTCGTCGGCCATTCTGCGCAACCAGTTCGCCCCCGCTCTGTCAAGCGGCGATAGGGAGTAGGTCCTGAACTGGCAGACCTTGCCATGAGGTCATAGTGAGCCGAAGATCGGCTCCCTACCTTGGAGCCCATGATCGCTCGCCTGGGTTCCGCCCTCGCCGCAGTCGCCGTCCTGACCGCCTCCGGCACCGCGCACGCCGCCCCGGCCCAGCCCGTGCCCGAGGTGATGGCCGCGCTGGGCGACTCCATCTCCACCGGGTTCAACGCCTGCGGCTGGTACGTCTCCTGCACCTCCCGCTCGTGGTCGGCGGGCGACAACGCCGACGTGCGCAGCCACTACCTGCGCCTGTCGAAGCTGTCGGCCACGCTGCGCGAGCACAACCTCAACTTCGCCGCGCCCGGCTCCACCAGCGCCGACCTGCTCGGCCAGGTGCGCAAGGCGGTCGAGGCCAAGGCCGACTACGTCACCGTCCTCATCGGCGCCCAGGACGCCTGCCGCAGCACCGAGCAGGCGATGACCTCCGTGCAGACCTACCGCCAGCGGATGGACACGGCGCTGGCCGAGCTGCGGGCCGGGGCGCCGCGGGCCCGGGTGTTCATCGCCAGCATCCCCGACCTGCGGCGGCTCTGGCAGGTCGGCAGGAAGAACCCCATCGCCCGCACGTTCTGGACGCTCGGCCGGGTCTGCCCGAGCATGCTGGCCGACCCGACCTCCACCAAGCGGGCCGACACCGAGCGCCGCAACCGCGTGCGGGCGCGGGTGATGGCCTACAACCGGGCCGCCGCCCAGGCGTGCGCCGCCTACGGCCCCGCCTGCCGCACCGACGGGGGAGCGATCTTCGACTTCCCGTTCACCCTCGACCACGTCAGCAAGTGGGACTTCTTCCACCCCAACTCGACCGGGCAGCGGGTGCTCGCCGAGCAGACGTTCAAGCGGGGCTTCTCCTGGATCGACCCGCGTTAGCCGCTACCGGCACTGCGCCAGCATCGTGCGCTTGTCGGCGCGCGTGACCGGGATGTCGTACTTGATCGCCACCTGGGCGAAGCGGGTGACGTACGCGCAGCGGATGCCGCGCCGTGGGGGCAGCCAGTTCGCCGGGCCGGAGGCGTCCTTCTGCTCGTTGGCGTCGCCGTACACCGGCAGCAGGTTGAGCGGGTCGTTGGCGAAGTCGAGGCGCTTTCTCATCGGCCAGCGCGGCGCGCCCATCCGCCAGCCGTAGTTGAGCGGCACCACGTGGTCGACCTGCACCTCGCCGGCGTTGTCCTTGTGCCAGCGGATCAACCGGCCGGTGTAGGGATCGGATAACTCCATCGCGACGACCACGCAGTCGGAGCCCTTGCGGTACCTCACGTTCCGGCCGTCGCGGGCGAGCAGGTCGTCACGGGTGCGGCATCCGTTGCGGGCGTACGGCACGCCGGTGGCGGTGTCGGCCCAGTTCTCGCCGTAGCGCAGGCGGGAGTAGCCGGTGTTCGGGCCCATGGCCTTGACCCGAAGGCGCTGGATGAGGCGGCGGGCGTCCGCTTTGTCGTCGCGGGCGGTGATGGGGGCCAGACCGGGCAGTGTGCCGCTGCTGTTGGCCAGCGGGCTCGCCGCCGTCGCGGGTGACTGCTTGGCCGTGCCGATGAACGAAACGACGATGATGGCTCCGGCTAGGAACGCGACCGCGTCCTTGGTGCTCAAACCCGTCCTCCGAGCGCTCCTGGTCGCCTAGAGGGATTCCCCGCCGCTCCCGTTCCGATACGGCAACGATTCCGTGACCCCCGCCCGTCTCGTTGGAGGGGCGCGGGTGCGGAGAGGGCGAGTTAGCGTGTAATTCTGTAAGCAAAGGAGTGCACGTATGGCGGATCCCCTCGACGCCTACTCGCGCGTCGTGTCGTCCGTGGCGGCCGAGTTGCTGCCGAAAGTGGCCGGTGTGCGGGCCGGGCGGGGCAGCGGGTCCGCGGTGGTGTTCACCGCCGACGGGTTCCTGCTCACGAACGCGCACGTGGTCGGCTCGTCCCGCGCCGGCACGATCGCCTTCGCCGACGGCACGTCCGGCGGCTTCGAGGTGGTCGGGCGCGACCCGTTGTCGGACCTGGCGGTGATCAGGGCGCAGACGGCCACGCCGCCGCCAGCCGAGCTCGGCGACAGTGACGGGCTGGTCGTCGGGCAGCTCGTCGTGGCCGTGGGCAACCCGCTCGGGCTGGCCGGGTCCGTGACGGCCGGGGTCGTCTCCGGCCTCGGCCGGTCGCTGCCCGCCAGCGCCGGCAACGCCACCCGCCTGATCGAGGACGTCATCCAGACCGACGCCGCCCTCAACCCGGGCAACTCCGGTGGCGCGCTGGCCGACTCGCGGGCCCGGGTGGTCGGGATCAACACGGCCGTGGCCGGGGTCGGCGTGGGGCTGGCCGTACCGGTGAACGGCACCACCCGTTCCATCATCGCCGCGCTGATCAGGGACGGCCGGGTCAGGCGGGCGTTCCTCGGGCTGGTGACCTCGCCCGCGCCGCTGCCCGAGCACCTGCGGCGGCGCACCGGGCAGGACGGCGCGCTGCGCGTCGTCGAGGTCGTGCCGGGCTCGCCCGCCGGCCGGGCCGGGCTGCGCGCCGGCGACCTGGTGCTGAGCGCCGGGCGTACCCCGGTGACCGACGCGCAGGGCCTGCAGCGGCTGATGTTCGCCGACGCGATCGGACGTCCGCTGCCGATCACCGTCCACCGCAACGGCGCGCTCGTGGACGTCATCGCCGAGCCGGTCGAGCTCACCGGCTCCGGCGCCTGATCCCCTGCCGGAGCCGCCGCCCCGCATGAGGGATCAGGGGGAAGCGGGGTAGGACGGTCCAAAGGGCCGTCCACGGTTGCACAACGGGGGAGTGACGCGACATGGGCAGGAACAGGCCTGACCACCCTCGGCTGCCAGTGGTCGGCACTTCGAAGGTGGAGCGGCTGGAGGCCGAGGTCAAGGAGATCGCTCTCCTGTACGAGCGGCTGCACCGGCTCATGGGCACGATCCTGACCATCAGCGGCACGCTCGACATGTCCGCCGTCCTGCACCGGATCGTGGACGACGCACGGATCCTGGTCGACGCCCGGTACGGCGCGCTGGGCATCCTGAGCCCGCAGGGCGAGCTGACGCAGCTGATCACCGCCGGCATCGACCCGGCGGTGCACGCCCGCGTGGGGCGGCTGCCGCGCGGGAAGGGGTTGCTGGGCGAGATGATGCTGCACGGCCGGCCGATCCGGGTGGACGATCTCGACCGGTCCCCGCAGCGGGTCGGCTTCCCCCGCGGGCATCCGCCGATGCACAGCCTGCTCGGCGTGCCGATCCGGACCAGGGGGACGCTCCAGGGCGACCTCTATCTGGCCGACAAACGCTCGGGTGAGCCGTTCACCCAGGACGACGAGGACATCGTGGCGGGGCTGGCGGGCGCGGCGGCGGTGGCGATCGAGAACGCCCGCCTCTACGGGGAGCTGCGCGGGGTGACGGAGACGTTCCAGCGCAGCCTGCTGCCCAAGCGGCTGGACGTGGCCCCGCTGCGCGTGGAGGTCCGCTATCGCCCGGCCACCGAGACCCCGAGCATCGGCGGCGACTGGTACGACGTGATCCCGGTGGAGCGGGGGGCACGGTTCGTGGTCGGCGACGTGATGGGTCACGACCTGCAGGCGGCCTCCGCGATGAGCAAGATCATGAACATGCTGAGGGTCCTGGCCCTGGACGAGACGGCATCGTCCGGCCTCGTGCTGCGCGTGCTCGACCGCGCGCTCCAGCGCCTGGACGAGAAGCCGATGGCGACCGTGCTGCTCGCCGAGATGGACGAGGACGAGGACGGGATGCGGCGGCTGCGCTGGGCCAGCGCGGGGCATCTGCCGCCGCTCCTCGTCACGCCGGGCGGAGAGGCGTCGTACCTCCCGACCGACAGCGGACCGCCGATCGGGGTGGGCGTGGACATGGCGCGCGCCGAGCACGAGCACGTCATCGCGCCGGGCTCGACCGTGCTGATGTTCACGGACGGGCTCGTCGAGGGGCGCGGCATGCCCCTGGCCGGCGGGATGGAGGACGTCGCCCGGACCGCCGAGCGCCTCCACGGTCGCACGGAGGCCGAGATCTGCGACGGCCTGCTGGCCCACCGGGGCGATGCGGAGGACGACATAGCCCTCCTGTGCCTGCGCCTGCCTTGCTAGATCCCGCTGGGCTCACGGGTTCGGGGGCGTGACCGTCGCCGACACCGGGCCGTTCGCCGGCCGTGCCTCGGGCTCCGAGGACGGGCGCGGTGCCTCGGGCTCCGGCGAGGAGGGCTCGGGGCGGGTCCGCAGGCGGCGGGCCAGGAGGTCGGACAGGAGGGTGTCCCATTGGCGGCCGATGACGTCGACGTCGTAGGCCTTGGCGGTCTCCAGCGCGCCCGCCGCGAGGTTGCGGCGCAGCCGTTCGTCCTCGATGACGCGGATGATCGAGGACGCGAGCTCGGCGTTCGTCCTCGGCTTGACCAGCAGGCCGTCCACCCCGTGCGTGATCATCTCCTTGGGGCCGTGCGGGCTGTTGAAGCTGACGATGGCCAGCCCCTTGGCCATGGCCTCCAGGATCGTCATGGGGAAGCCCTCGTGACGCGAGCTGAGCACGAAGATCGACGCCTTCTCCAGCTCGGCGCCCACGTCGGAGGCCGGCCCCGGCAGCTCGACCGAGCCCTCCAGGCCCGCCTCCGCGACCTGCCGCGCGAGGGCCTCCTGCTGCGGCCCGGCGCCGTAGATGCGTAGCGTCCAGTCGGGGTGCGCGGCGGCCACGGTCTCCCAGGCGGTGATCAGCCGGTGGAAGCCCTTGATCTTGGTCATCCGGCCCACCGCGACGGCCACCTTGGCGTCCAGCGGGGACACCCCGCCGCCCATCGGCGGCACGGCGTTCGGGATGCGCGCCAGTTTGCGCGGCTTCTTCGGCAGCGCCTCCCGGTAGTCCTGCAGGTCGGCCTTGGTCAGCGTGACCAGGGCGTCGAGGCGGCGGTAGCGCCATTTGATCAGCTCCTGGACCTCCTCGGGCTGGGTGCGCAGGGCCACGTGCTCCTGCCCGATCGTGATGACGCCGGGCCGCGCCAGCTGGGCCACCGCCAGGTTGAGCCCCGGACGCGTGGCGATCAGCACGCCGGTGTCCAGCGAACGGATGTAGCGGGCCAGCTGGAGGTCGGTCCACTGGTTGAAGCGGTGGTAGGCGTTCTCCGCCTTGGGGATCAGCCGGCTCGCCCGCTTCGACAACATCGAGCGCAGCGGGCCGCCGCCGGGCCGCAGGCGGTCGTCCAGGAAGCGGAACCGCACGCGGGGGTCCACGGGGAAGAACGGCTTGTCGGCCTCCTTCAGGATGCTCACGATCTCCACGTCGTGATCCTCGGCCAGGTAGCCGGCCAGGTTGAACACGGTCCTGATCGTGCCGCCCATGCCGTGGGCGTGCAGTAAGAGGATGCGTACCTGCTTGGTCGAGGGCGCGGGCGCGTTGCGCGCCCTGCGCCGGTCGAACCCCCGAAGCAGCTGAACCGCTGCCGACCTGCCCTTGCGTGCCAATGCGCGCACTTTGTCAGATTCCCCTCGTGAGGTGTTGAAGCAGCCTCAACACACGCGGCCGGTGGCGAAGCGCTTCAGCCTCGCCACCGGCCCTTCGTCTCGCTCTGGTGGGGTGCACCATGTTCATCCCCTGTGCGCTTTCCCCACCTATGATCTTTAGACGCCATATAGGGGACTAAGGTTGCATGCGCGGCCGGTGCCGGGGGTCGGGAGTGTGCGGCGGGTGCTCGGCCAGCAGCTCGAGCGCCACGTCGATGGCCTTCTCCAGCTGGGTGTCCACGCCTCTGGCGTAGTCCTGCGGGGTGATGTCCACCTCGATGTCCGGGTCGGTGCCGTAGTTCTCGACCTGCCAGCCGACGTCGTCGAAGGCGAAGGAGAACTCCGGCTGCGTGGTCACGGTCCCGTCGGCCAGCCGGTGGCGCGGCCAGATGCCGATCACGCCGCCCCACGTGCGCCTGCCCACCAGCGGGCCGAGCCGCCGCAGCTTGAAGGTGTGGCTGAAGATGTCGCCGTCGGAGCCGGCCCACTCGTTGGTGATGGCCACCAGCGGCCCGCGCGGCGACTCCGGCGGGTACGGCTCCGGATCGCCCCAGCGCGGATAGTCGTAGCCGATGCGTCGCCGGGCCAGCTTCTCCAGCAGCAGCGCCGAGACGTGGCCGCCGCCGTTGAAGCGCACGTCCACGATCAGCGCGTGCCGGTCGTACTCGGCCAGGAACCCCCGGTGGAACTCCCCGAACCCGTCCGTGCCCATGTCGGGCACGTGCAGGTAGCCGACGCGGCCGCCGGAGCGCTGGTGGCAGCGGGCGCGGTTGAGGTTCACCCAGTCGCGGTAGCGGGCCGGCTGCTCGTCGGCCAGCGCGCGTACGGTGACCGTGAAAAGGCGCTCCTCCCGCCGCAGCGTCAGCTCGACTTCCTCGCCCGCCTGGTTGACCAGCCGTTCGTTCGGCGTGGCGGCCGTGCCGATGGGCGCGCCGTTGATCGCCAGCACGGCGTCGCCGGGCCGCACGTCGAGCCCGAGCCGGTTCAGCGGCGAGGTCGCCTTCGGTTCCCACGGGTCGCCGGTCACGATGGCGCGGATGCGGTAGACGCCGTCGCGGTAGTCCCAGTCCACGCCCAGCTTGCCCTGGCTGTAGTCGGGACCGGGACGATACTCGCCGCCGCTCTCGAAGGCGTGGCTGGTGGCCAGCTCGCCGTGCAGCTCCCACAGCAGGTCGGAGAACTCGCCCCGGGTCGTGACCCGGTCCACCAGCGGCTGGTAGCGCGCGTAGACGGCCGGCCAGTCCACGCCCGCCATGTCCTCGGTCCAGAAGTTCTCCAGCTGCAGCCGCCACGCCTCCCGGAACATCTGCCGCCACTCCGCCTCCGGGCAGACCGACACCTTGATCCGCGACAGGTCGATCCAGCCGCTCTCGCGCCCCCGCCCCTCGTCGTCGCCGGGCGGCTCGCCCGCCTTGACCACTCGCAGCCGGTCGCCCGTCCGGTACAGCACCGCCTTGTGGTCGCGGCTCAGCTCGAAACTCGCGACGTCCTCGGCGAACGTCTCGGCGAGGCCCTTGGCGAAGTCGAACAGGTGCAGCGTGTCGTCCCCCTCCAGCGGGCTGGCCAGGATCAGCGCCTTGCCCTTCAGCCCCGCCACCTGCTCGTAGCGGCCCTCCGGCAGCGGGAACGCGGTCACCCGGCGGGCCAGCCCGTCCAGGTCCACCCGCAGCGGCTCCGGCTCCTCGTCGTCGTCCTCGCCGTCTTCCTTGTCGTCCTTGTCCTCCAGCGGACGCGGCACGGGCACGAACGGGTCGGGCACGTCCGCGCGCAGAGCCACCGCGTACGGCCGGGTGCCGAGCGGGAAACCCAGGTCGAACTGGAGCTGGTCGTAGACGGGGGAGAAGACGCGCTGCCCGATGAAGTACAGGTAGCGGCCCTGCGGGTCGAACGCCGGCGCCGAGTCCTTCAGCACCGGCTCGCTGGCCTGTGCCGTCCGCCCGCTCTCGGTGTGGTGCAGCTTGATCGCGCTGGTCTGCGAGTTGAGCGGGCTCGCGTACGCCAGCCAGCACCCGTCGTGCGACCAGGCCGGATCCTCCGGCGGGCCGTGCGGGTTGGCCTCGACCAGCGTCGCCTGCCCCGTGGCCAGGTCGAGCAGGTACAGCTCGTCGCGGTGGTTGACGATCGCCACCCGGTCGTGCGCCGGGTCGGGCACCAGCTCGCTGATCCGCCCCAGCCGGGCAACCTCCGTGCCCGGGCCGCCCTGCGCGCCGGAAAGGACGACCAGCCGCTCCTCGTCGCCGTCGTCGCTGGCCGCCGCGACCAGCCGGACACCGTCGTTGAGCCAGGTCAGGAAGCGGTAGCGGACGCCGTCGGGGGAGCCGTGCTGGCGCACCGGCCCTTCCCAGCCGGCCATCGCGTACGCCTTGCCGCGCGCGGTGACGGCCAGCGCGCTGCCGTCGGGGCTGAGCGTGGCGCTGTCGAGGTACTCTGCGGCGTCGACGAACCTGCGGTTGCGCTGGGTCCTGGAGCTGGCCAGCAGCACGTCCAGCCGGCGCGGCGGCTCGCCCGGCTCCAGCAGGTAGAGGTCGGCGCCCGCGTGGTAGACCAGGCGGTGCCCGTCACCCGACAGGTTGCGCGCGTAGTAGTCGTCGTGGTGGGTGTGCCTGCGCAGGTCGCCGCCGCCGGGGTCGCACGAGTAGACGTTGCCGACGCCCTCGTGGTCGGAGATGAAGCACACCCGGCCGCCGCTCCAGCAGGGCGAGGCGAGGTTCCCCGGCAGCCGGATCAGCCGCCGGAACTCGCCGTCGCCGCGCGGGTCGATCCACAGGTCGCCGACCGTGCCGCCGCGGTAGCGCTTCCACCGCGCCGGGTCGGCGGTGTTGCGGCCGAGCACGATCATGCCGTCGGGTCCGTACGCGATCGAGTTCGCCGGTCCGTACGGCAGCCGCTCCGGCACCCCGCCCGGCGCCACCCGGTGCAGCCACTTACGGCCCTCGAACGGCTGGGACTGGTCGCTGGCGTACAGGATCCGGCCTTCCGGGTCCCAGCCGGTCACCGTGCAGCGGGCGCCGTGGAAGGTCACGCGGCGGGCCGCGCCGCCCGCGGACGGCATCACGTACACCTCCTCCGGCCCCTCTTCGCGCCCGACGAACGCCAGCTGGTCGCCGCGCGGCGAGATGCGCGGGTAGCCGGCCTCGGCCAGGCCCGCGGTGAGGCGGAACGCGCGCCCGCCGCGGGCGGAGACCATCCACAGGTCGTCCTCGGCGGCGAAGACCACCACGTCCTGGAAGACGGCGGGGAAGCGCAGGTAAGCCGACATGAATGCCGCTCCACAGTCGATCGGACGGCCGGAACGCGGTCCGGCCGTCCGATCATGTCACCGCCGGGCGGCCGGGGCAGCCGGCCGCCCGGTCAAAGGCCCGAGGTCACGCCTCGTCCGGCGAAGCCTGCCTGGTTTCCTTCTTCGTCTCCTTGGCCTGCCTGTTGGTCTTGATGGCCTGCTTCTTGGACTTGCCGGACTTGGCGGCCGGTTTCTTCTTGGTGTCAGCCATTGGAGATTCCCCCCCTGTACGGACGAGTTGCACCTGATCGGTGCACCAAGCCCGTTAATACCCATCTAGCGTCGAAACACGACATACCGCCTTACGTGGTGGTGTGTCCGGCTGGGGCGGGGAAGCGGGCCGGGCGGTCGCCGGACGGCCGCGACGACCACACGCCCTCGCCGTGCGTCAGGCCGGGCAACCGCCGCTCGAACACGTGCACGGCGGCCGCCGGGATCTCGCCCGCCAGCATCCACGCCTCGCCGGCGCGCCGGGTGTCGTGCGGCACGCCGCCCAGCGCCGCCAGCGCGGACGTCACCGGGCCCAGCGTCTCCTCCGGCACCTCCAGCTCGAAGCGGTGGCACGGCGCGTACACCGTGGTGCCCGCCCGGCGCAGCGCCGCCATGAGCACGATCGGCGTGCGCCCGCGGAAGTCGGCCGCGACGGTGACGGGCGCCGCGTACCCGGTCCTGGTCAGCGTCACGACGACGTCGGTCACCGGCCACCCGTGCGGCCCCGCGCCCAGGGCCAGGCGCACGCTCTCCTCGATCGCCCGGTGGTAGGCCGCCGGCAGGGACCCGAGGTCGACCTCCAGCCGGTAGTCCACCCCCGAGCCGCGCGGGCCGGGCTCGACGCGCAGGCCGACGGTCGCCATGAAGTCGTTGCGGCCGTGGCGGACCATCTCCTCGACGGCCTCGCCGACTCCTGCGGGACGCTCGAAGTAGACGGGCCGGCTCGGCTCGAAACGGGCCTCGACGCCGAAGTCCGCCGCCAGCGTCTCGGCGATGACCTCCTTCTGCACCTCGCCGTAGAGCAGCACCGAGGTCTCGCCGCCGGGCAGCGTACGGGTGCCGATGAGCGGGTCCTGCTCGGCGAGCGTCAGCAGGGCGGCGTGCAGACGCGGCTCCTGGCCGGGAACGCGCGGGCGTACGACGGTCTCCAGGGCGGGCGGCGGGAAGTGGGCGGCGGCCGGTCCCGGCTCGCCCAGGTGGTCGCCGACGCGGATCTCGGGCACGCCCCAGACCCTGACGATGTCGCCGGTCACCGCGCTGTGCCGGTCGGGGGCGCCGGCGACCTCGACCGCGCTCACCCGGCCCTCGTAGGCACGCGGCCCGCGGTGGAACGTCAGCCGCTCGCGCGCCCGCAGCTCGCCGCCGCGGATCCGCAGCAGCGCCGCCTTCTCGCCGGAGGGCGCCCGCTCGATCGCGAACACCGTCCCGCGCACCGCCCGCGCGGGCCCCGGCTGCGGCACGGACGGCAGCAGGCCGGCCACGGCGTCGAGCAGCTCGGGGACGCCCTGACCGGTGATCGCCGACCCGAACAGCACCGGGTGGGCGACCCCGGCCGCGCACTGCCGCGCCAGCGCCGCCCGAATCCGCCCCGGATCGGGCGTCCCACCGTCGACGAGCACCTCCAGCAGCCCGTCGTCCCGCTCGGCCAGCACCTCGGCCGCGTCCCCGAGGTGGCCCAGCGGACGGGTCTTCGCCTGCGGGGTGCCGATACCGGACACGGTGTTGACGGGGACGCAGGACGGCGACAACCGCCGCCGGATGTCGTCCAGCAGCCCGCCCTCCCGGGCGCCCGCCCGGTCGATCTTGTTGACGAAGACGAGCGTCGGCAGGCGCAACCGGCTGAGCGCCCGCATCAGGACGCGCGTGTGCGGCTGGACGCCCTCCACGGCCGACACCACCAGCACGGCCCCGTCGAGCACACCGAGCGCCCGGTCCACCTCGGCCGCGAAGTCGGCGTGACCGGGCGTGTCCACCAGGTTGACGCGCAGGTCACCCAAGGTGAAGGAGGCCACGGCGGTGCGGATGGTGATGCCGCGGCGGCGTTCGATCGCGTTGGTGTCGGTCTGGGTGCTGCCTTCGTCGACGCTGCCGAGCCGGTCGATCACGCCGGTCTCGAACAGCAGCCGCTCAGTGAGGCTGGTCTTGCCCGCGTCTACGTGCGCGAGGATGCCGATGTTCAGGATGTGCATGGATGCAGGAGCCTTCGAGAACTCTCGTGCCAATGGGGCGCGGGGAGATTCCGAGGTGGCGCCGCATCTCAAGCTCCTGACGTGCGATCACTGAACGACGCCGGCCATCCTGCCACCGCCGCCGCGACCACCGCCAGCCATTTACCGCCACACCCGCGCCCGTCAGGCTTCCGGCGGCGTTGTCGCCGCCGCCTGTCGCCGCCTGTCGCCGCCTGTCGCCACTGCCTTCGCCGTGTCTCCGCACGTCAAGCGGATTTCTTCCGGCGCTCTCGGGTAGAGGCAGCCCCGGATGAAGCGGTCGCACAGAGAGAAAGGGAAGGGGAGCCTCGGCATCGCCCGGAGACTTCTCCTTCACCATGGCATCGCCCGGCTTGCCTGAACACGAGCCCGAGCAAGGCCCGCGAGGAGTGCCTCATGCCGCTGACGACACGTACCACAAGGAAACTACGCAGCCAGGCCTGGTGGGACAACGCGGACAATCCGGGGATGACGGCTCTGTACCTCGAGCGCTTCCTCAACTACGGCCTCACCCCGGCGGAGCTCCGGTCCGGCCGGCCGATCATCGGCATCGCTCAGACGGGTAGCGACCTGGTTCCTTGCAACCGGCACCACCTCGCCCTCGCCGACCGGGTCAAGGCGGGGATCCGCGACGGCGGCGGCATCCCGTTCGAGTTCCCCGTCCACCCGCTGCAGGAGACGGGCAAGCGCCCGACCGCGGCGCTGGACCGCAACCTCGCCTATCTCGGGCTGGTGGAGGTCCTCTACGGGTATCCGCTCGACGGAGTGGTGCTGACGACAGGCTGCGACAAGACCACGCCCGCGTGTCTGACCGCGGCGGCGACGGTGAACATCCCGGCGATAGTCCTGTCCGGCGGGCCGATGCTCAACGGCTACCACCATGGCGACCGAGTGGGCGCGTCCGGCTCGGGGCTCGTGATCTGGCAGTCGAGGAGGCTGCTCGCCGCCGGAGAGATCGACCCCGACGAGTTCATGGAGCGGGTGACCGCTTCGGCGCCGAGCATCGGGCACTGCAACACGATGGGGACCGCGTTGTCGATGAACAGCCTGGCCGAGGCTCTGGGGATGTCGCTGCCCGGCTGCGCGGCGATCCCGGCCCCCTACCGGACGCGCTCCCAGATGGCCTACGAGACAGGCCGCCGAGCGGTGGCCATCGTGCACGAGGACCTCACCCCACGCAAGATCATGACCCGGCAGGCCTTCGAGAACGCGATCGTCGTCGCGTCGGCCATAGCCGCCTCGACCAACGTGCCCATCCACATCAACGCCATCGCCCGCCACGTCGGGGTGGCGCTGTCCAACCAGGACTGGCAACGCGTCGGAGCCGACATCCCGGTGCTGACCAACGTCGCGCCTGCCGGTGAGTTCCTCGGCGAGGACTTCTACCGGGCCGGCGGCGTGCCCGCGGTCATGTGGTCGTTGCTGACCGCCGGGCTCCTGCACGGCGACGCGCTGACGGTCTCCGGCCGTACCGTGGCCGAGAACCTGGAGAACGCCCCGCCTGTCGACCCGGCCGTCATCCGGCCCCTCCACGAGCCGGTCGCCGCCCGGGGAGGACTGTTCGTCATGTCCGGGAACCTGTTCGACTCCGCGATCATGAAGATCTCGGTCATCACCGATGAGTTCCGTGCCCGCTACCTCCCCCACCCCGGTGGCCCAGCGGTGTTCGAGCTCCGCGCCGTCGTCTTCGACGGGCCCGAGGACTACCACGCCCGCATCGGAGATCCCGGGCTCGGCATCGACGAGGACTGCATCCTCGTCATGCGTTACGCCGGGCCGATCGGCTATCCGGGATCGGCCGAGGTCGTGAACATGGAGGTCCCCGTCGCGCTGCTCGAGAAGGGGGTCACCGCGCTGCCCACGCTCGGTGACGGCCGGCAGAGCGGCACGTCGGACGCGCCGTCCATTCTCAACGCCAGCCCCGAGGCCGCGGTCGGCGGCAACCTCGCCATCCTGCGCACCGGCGATCGACTCCGCGTCGACATGGAGAACGCCCGCGTCGACGTCCTCCTGTCGGCCGAGGAGATCGCCGAACGGTGGGCTCGTTACACGCCGCCGCCGTTGGAGCACCAGACACCGTGGCAGGAGATCTACCGCTCGACAGTGGGCCAGCTGGACAGCGGAGGCTGCCTCGAACTCGCCGTGTCGTACCAAGATCTCGTACATACCAAGGGGATTCCGCGTGACTCGCACTGACCCGAGAGGCACGATCCTGATCGCCGATTCGGACTTCGGCGATGCGGACATCGAACGCGCGATCGTGGAAGGCGCCGGATTCGAGCTGCGTACGGCGCAGTGCAAAAGCGAGGACGAGGTGATCGAGCAGGGCCGGGACGTCGATGGCGTCCTGACCCAGTACGCGCGGGTCGGCGCCCGTGCCATCGACGCGTTCACCCGTTGCCGGGTGATCGCCCGCTACGGCACGGGGGTGGACATCGTCGACGTCGACGCCGCGACCAGACGGGGCATCCAGGTCACGAACGCGCCGAACGAGTGGTGCGCCGAGGAGGTCGCCGATCACGCCGTCGCGCTCTGGCTCGCCGCCGCCCGCAAGATCTGCGAATACGACCGGGCGACCCGTCAGGGCGTGTGGCAGTGGCAGAGCGGAGAGCCGATCTGGCGGCTGAGGGGACGGGTGTTCGGGCTGATGTCCTTCGGCGCGATCGCGCGACTCATCGCCGAACGGGTGAGAGCGTTCGGCGTCGAGATCTGGGCGCACGACCCGTTCGTCGACGAGTCCGAGATGCGATCGCGCCAGGTCCGGCCGGTGAGCTTCGATGATCTGGTGGAGGGCGCCGACTACCTGGTGGTCCAGTCGCCGCTCACCCCGCAGACACACCACACCTTCGACCGCGCGACGCTCCGAAGGCTGAAGCCGACCGCCGTTCTCGTCAACACCGGGCGAGGACCCATCGTGGAGGACGCGGCCCTCCACGACGCGCTCGCGGAAGGGTGGATCGCCGGCGCAGCGCTGGACGACCTCGAGGAAGAGCCCGCGAAACAACGCGACTGGCGCCCGCGCAACCCCCTCCTCAGCCTGCCCAACCTGATCGTCACGCCCCATGCCGCCTATTACTCCGAACAGGCCATCGCCACGGTACGCCGCATCGCCGCCGAGGAGGCCGTCCGCGTCCTGACCGGCCATCCCGCCCGCTCACCCGTCAACGACCTCACGACCGGATAGGCCGTGTCTTCAAATGATCATAGCCAGAGCATCAGACACGCGATGGTGACGACTGAGGCGTAGGACGTGGCGGTCTTGTCGCAGCGGGTGGCCGACCCGCGAAACTGCTTGAGCCGGTTGAAGCAGCGCTCGACGACATTGCGGCGCCGGTAGAGGGAGTGATCGAAGCGTGGCGGCCGGCCACCGCGATGGCCGCACCGGTACGGATTTTCCACACGGCGTTAACGGCGTTCTCCCAGGTCGCTAACCCTCTGCCGTCGCAGCTTCCGGACGTGATAGTGACTGATGCGTTACAAGTGAGGCCGTTTCAGCCTTGTGCTTCTTGATCGCTCTCAGTGCCAGCGGTGTCCGCCGGTTCTCGGGCGCGTCCGCATCACAGGCGGATTATCGAGCGTCGAAGGCCGTCCTGGAGCTCAGGATGCCGGAGGCGTTGTCCTCGGCCCATCCGGCCAGGTCGCGGACAACCTTGAGCAGGCTGAGCCCGCGCGAGGTCAGCGCGTAGTCCACTCGCGGCGGGGTGGTGTCATGGACGGTCCGTGTCACCAACCCGTCCCGTTCCAGCCCGCGCAGCGTCGCGCTGAGCATGCGCTGGGTGATGGGCGCGCTCATCCGGCGCAGCTCGTTGAACCGCCGGGTGGTGTCACCGAGTTGGCAGATCACGACCACCGACCACTTGTCACCGATGCGTTCGAGCACGTCGCGGACCAGGTCACGACCCTCTTCGCACCGGTCTGAGGCGGTGCCGTTCGCCTGGATGATCGGATGCGCCATATTTCCAGTATATGCCGTATACCAGGTTCCTGTGAGGAACGGTTCTTCCGATGATACCTGGGCACGTCAAAGTGCTCTCTTGCGATTTCCGCTGGGTCGATGCGATGGTTCCTGCTTAGTACCAGGTAATGAAAGAGAACCATCGAGGAGCTGCGACTATGCGAGCAGTAGGCCTGTATGAGTTCGGAGGACCCGATGTATTGCGGGTCATCGAACTGCCGGAACCGCACGCCGGGCCCGGCGAGGTCCGGGTGCGCGTGCACGCGGCCGCAGTCAACCCGGCGGATACGCTGCTGCGCTCCGGCGTGCACGCGGGGATGCTCGCCGGTGTCCCGGGCCCGTACGTGCCCGGGCTGGACATCGCCGGTGTGATCGACGAGATCGGCCCAGGGACGCGAACCGATCTGTCCCCGGGCGAGCCGGTGATGGCGATGGTCGTGCCGATGGGCACGGCCGCGGGCGGCTACGCCGAGCATGTGGTCCTGCCGGCCGGCTGGGTCGTCCCCGCACCGGCGGGCGCCGATCACGTGGCGGCGGCGACACTGCCGATGAACGGGCTCACCGCGTTGCTGGCCCTGGATCTGCTGGCGTTGTCTCCTGGCTCGGTCCTGGCCGTGACCGGGGCCGCCGGCATCCTTGGCGGCTATCTGGTGCAGCTAGCCGCGTACGCGGGGCTTACCGTCGTCGCCGATGCCGCGCCCGCCGATGAAGCCCTGGTCCGCCGTCTGGGCGCGGCCCACGTCGTGGCCAGGGGAAGCAATGTCGCCGCAGGCATCCGGGCACGCTACCCCGATGGCGTGGACGCCGTAGCCGACACGGCCCTGATCGGGCCGCGCCTGCTCGATGCCGTACGGGACGGCGGCGCCTACGCCCGCTTCCGCACCGCGGACGAACCCGGCGGCCACGAGTTCGACGGCAACGGCCGGGTCGTGGTGCAGACCACGTTCGTCCCCGACTATGCCGGCCGCACCGACAAGCTGCACCAGATCCGCCGGCTCGCCGAGTCGGGCGTGATCAAGCCGCGCGTTGCCGCAGCGCTTCCCGCCGCCGAGGCAACCGACGCGCATCAGCGGCTCGAAGCCGGCGGGCTGCGCGGCCGGCTCGTGCTCACCTTCTGACACCAGCCCCCTACTGAGAGCTCTGATCTGAGCCCTTCGATACCACTCATTCGCACTGACATAGGAGTCATCGTGTCCGCACGTTTCACAGACAAAGTCATTCTGGTCACCGGCGCCACCTCCGGCATGGGCCGCGCCGCCGCCGAGCGAATCGCGGCCGAGGGCGGACACGTCGTCCTGGCCGCGCGCGGCAAGGACGCAGGTAACGCGCTGGCCACCGAGCTTGGTGCCGCCGGAGGAGAGGCCACCTTCATCCCCGCCGACGTGACGGTGGAGGCCGAGATGGCAGAGCTGGTCCGCCAGACGGTCGAGCGGTACGGGCGGCTGGATGGGGCGTTCAACAATGTCGGCGCCGCCACCGCCATCGGCCCGGTGACCGATATCGACGGCGACGCCTGGCAGGCCGACCTCGCGCTCAACCTCAGCAGCGTCTTCTACAGCCTCAAACACCAGATTCCTGCGCTGCGCGCGAACGGCGGCGGCGCGATCGTCAACAACGCCTCCAACCTCGGCGTTGTCGGGGCGCCGGGCATGGCTTCCTACAGCGCCGCCAAGCACGGCGTGGTCGGCCTCACCCGCTCGGCCGCGCTGGAGACGGCCACGGACGGCGTCCGGATCAACGCCCTGGTCACCGGCGGCGTCGACACCCCGCTGCTGCGCGGCAACCTGGGGCCGACGCCGGAGGAGTCACTGCGCGCGGCCGGGGCGATGCACCCGATCGGGCGGATCGCCCAGCCGGAGGAGATCGCGGCGTTCGCAGCGTTCCTGCTCAGCGACGAAGCGGCGTTCATCACCGGCGCCGCCCTCGCCATCGATGGCGGCATGACCGCCGCCTGACGCCGGATGCTGCCGTTCGGACGGCAGGAGAAGGCGATCACGGATCTGGTCCAGCACCACGAACATCTCACGGCCGCGCTGAAGCCGTACGGTGTCGGGCTGCTCACAGATCCCCGACTCGCCGCTCACATCGCCGTACTCCGACTCAAGCGACAGGAGCCCGCCTCAGCCATACGCGCTGCCGAGCAGGCCCTCGCCCGCTACACCCATCACGGTGGCGGTCCGGCCGAGCAAGACCTGCGCCGGCGCCGCCAGGCACTCACCGACCGGATACAGCGCCTGGACGCCGCCCGGAACGCCGCTTCCCGTCTACGGCACACCGGCCCAGCGCGCCCAAGACCTTTCCGACCTGGACGCTGCCCTCAGTGCCCGTATGCGGGACATCGAGGATGACCTGTCGCCCCTTGGGCGGCTCCGTCCCGGGGGCCCGAGCGCGCCGGACCGCTCTCGAGCATGAACGTGCGGACCTCCTCCGCCGTCAGGTCGAGGTGACGGAACGCACCAGTCGGGCGGCGCGTTGGGTGTGATGCCGAGCTGGGACCTCCGATGCGCAACACGGCAGACTTCGCGTCCGCTGCGACGGACATCCCGTAACCCTTGATCGCCCGAAGAACGCCGGCGCCGGGCAGGTGAGGGTCCTCGACGAGACCACGAGCAGATCATCGAGGTGGACCGGGGGCCGGCCGCGCGGCGTACGCGCTGCGTCGTTGCGCGCCTGCGGGCTGTTCAGCGCGCAGGGTGTGCCGACGGCCGATCCCGGGGAGAAGCGGCAGTCGGTTCCGACTCGAACGGTGCGTCGGCGCTCGCCCCATGTTCACAGCAGGCGGAGTTGTTCGGGCTCTGGTGGGGGACTG
>NZ_POUD01000300.1 GCF_003236395.1 Nonomuraea aridisoli
CCGATGGCCCCCGTGCCGCCGGCCCCCGCGCCGATGGCCGGGACGGAGCCCATGGGCGGTGCGGTGCGCAGGCTCTCGCGCAGCGCCGTCAGCAGGGCCTCGGTGGCCGGCGGGTGCGGCGCCTCGCCGTAGACGGCGGCGTACACGTGCCGCACCGACCCCGGCACCTCCGTCACCTCGACCTCCGGGTTCCGGTGGGCGCTGAGGGCGAGCCCCGGCAGCAGGGTCAGGCCGAGCCCGCCCGCCACCAGCGCCTGCACCGCCACGATGTCGTCACTCGTGAACGTGATCCGCGGCGCGAACCCGGCCTTCTCGCACATGTCCAGCAGATGGCTGCGGCAGCGGTCGCACCCGGCGATCCACGGCGCGTCCGCGTGGTCGGCCAGTTCGCCGGCCGGCGTACGGGACACCAGGTAGCTGGGGTCGTCGAGAAGGTGGACCATGTGGACGCCGCCGTCCTCGGGGGCGGTGTCGTCGTATCGGAAGATCACCGCCACGTCGGCGCGGCCGGCCCGCAGCAGGCGCAGCGCCTCGGGCGGCTCGGTCTCGGTGAGCTCCAGGCGCAGTCCGGGGTGCTCGACGGCCAGTTGCCTGGCCGCCCTCGGGATGAACGTGCCCAGGGCCGAGGGGAACGCGGTCAGCCGTACGCGGCCGGAGCGCAGCCCCACGTGGGCGGCGAGCTCCTCCGAGGCGGCGTCGAGGCGGCCGATGATGTCGGCGGCCCGCTCGGCCAGCAGCCGGCCCGCCTCGGTGAGCCGGATGCCGCGCCCGGCGCGCTGGATGAGCTTGGCGCCGGTCTCGGCCTCCAGCCGGGCGAGGTGGTGACTGACCGACGGCTGCGAGTAGTGCAGCACCTTGGCCGCCTCGGTCAGCGACCCCTTCTGGGCCACGGTGAGGAGCACGCGCAGGCGGGTGACGTCCAGCATTCATCAATCGTATCTATTGATCGCCCAGAAGACTTCTGTTGGACCTATCAATGCAGATGCGGGACCGTAGAAAGGAAGGGATATTCCGGACGTAGGGAAACACCATGAACCTCACCACCGCCACCAGGCCCGGCCTCGACGTGCTTGTGTCCGGTGTGTCCGGAATCGTGGCTCGGGGGCTGGGTGCGCGCGAGACCGCGTTCGCCGTCGCCGACCTGCTGCGCGGCCACCTTCCCGGGCCCGACCTCCTCACGCCGGCGGAGCGCGAGGGCTCGCCCGACCGGTACGTCACCCACATCCTGCACGCCGAGGACGACTTCTCCATCGTCGCCGTCGTGTGGCGCCCCGGCCAGGGCACCCCGATCCACGACCACGTGTCGTGGTGCACGTTCGGCATCATCAGCGGGATCGAGCACGAGACCCTCTACCGCGACATGGGCGACCACCTCGTCGAGGTCGGCCGGGCCGACAACCGCCCGGGCGAGGTCAGCGGCTTCGCGCCGCCCGGCGACATCCACAAGGTCCGCAACACCAGCGCCGAGATGGGTATCTCCCTGCACGTCTACGGCGCCGACGTGGCCCGCCTCGGCAGCAGCGTCCGCCGCCTCTACGACCTGCCGGTCAGGTAGCCCTCCAGCCGGTCTGCCAGCTCCTTGGGCCGCGCCAGCATGGGGGCGTGGCTCCCGTCGATCTCGTCGGGCGTGATCCCGAGCCGGTCGCGGACGACCCGGCGCATGAACTCCGGCGTGAAGAACCGGTCGTCACGGCAGAGCAGGAACCTCGTCGGCACGTCCGGCCACGCCTCCAGCGGCCACGGCTCCACCAGCGCCTTGTCGGCGTGCTCGCGCGACCGCGCGATCGACTCGGCGGCCAGGTCAGGCGGCACGTCGTGCAGGAACAACTCGATCGTGTCGAGGTCGGCCTGCTCGAACCCGGTGTCGCCCCACCACGCGGACGGCGGCTCGCCCGGCGCGGGGATCATCGCCGTCACCAGCACCAGCAACTCGGTCCTCGTACGCGCGCAGACCAGGGGCCCGACGAACCCGCCCCACGAATGGGCCACCACGACCACGTCGCGCCGGTCGCCGACGGCCTCGACCACGGTGTCGGCGTAGTCGAGCAGGCCGGCGTCCTCGTCGCCGAGCGGCAGGTCCACCGCCACGACGTCGTGCCCGCGCCCGCGCAGCTCGCGTTCCACCAGGTGCCAGTCCCACGCGGAGCCGCCCCCACCGTGGATCAGCGCGAACGTCGCCATATCCGTACCTCCCGCTCGGTTCCCCGCCATCCTGCCCTGCCGGCGATGAGTCCGGGACGCCGCATCGGTCCTCCCTTGGGAGACCGAAAGGATCGATCATGGAACCGACCGCACTCGACTCGGGCATCGTCGACAAGCCTGGCGACGTGCCCTGCTGCCGGGCCTCGGCCCAGGGCGTGGGGACGGCGTCGTCGTCGCTGAAGCGCGGGTCCAGCAAACGGCGAAAGGCCCGTGCGTCTCGGCACGGGCCTTCGGAACGCCGGTCGTCAGACGCCGAGCGCGGAGGGCCGGCCGAGCTCGTGCAGGAAGAGGGCCTCCGTGGTGGCCACCTTGCGCAGCTCCTCCAGGTCCACGCGCTCGTTGGGGGCGTGGATGGCGGCCTCCTCGTCCTCGGCGCCGAAGAGCAGGATCTCCGCCGCGGGGAACTGCTTCAGCAGCGTGTTGACCAGCGGGATCGAGCCGCCGGCGCCCACGTCGCGGGGCGGGCGGCCGAAGGCGCGCTCCATCGCCCGGTTCAGCGCGGAGCGCGCCTTGCCGCCCGAGTCGGCCTGGAAGCCGGAGCCGACCGTGAAGTCGCCGAACGACACCCGCACGCCCCACGGGGCCACCTGGCGCAGGAACTCCACGACCGCGTTCACCGTCGTCTTCGGGTCGCCCGCCGGAGGCACCCGCACGGTCACCCGCGCCCGCGCCCGCGGCTGCACCGCGTTGATCGCGCCCGACACCGTCGGCACGTCGAGCCCCGTGACGGTGATCGAGAACGACGACCACAGCCGGTCGGCCAGCGAGCCGGAGCCCACCAGCGACACTCCGTCGAGGACGCCGGCCGTGCGCCTGAACTCCTCCTCCGACGGCCCCTGCCCGAGGAACGAGCCGCGCGGCAGCCCGGGGACGCGGACGTCGCCGTTGTCGTCGTGCAGCGCGGTCAGCATGCGCATGAGCGCCGCCAGCGCGTCGGGCGCGGCGCCGCCGAACGAGCCGCTGTGCACGGGCTCCTTCAGCGTGCTGACCTCGACGGTGAAGGCCGCCATGCCGCGCAGCGACGTGGTGACCGCCGGGTCGCCCACGCGCGGGTTGCCGACGTCGGCCACCACGATGGTGTCGGCCCGCAGCAGGTCGGGGTGGCGCTCGACGAACGCCTCGAGCCGCTCGCCGGCGTACTCCTCCTGGCCCTCGATGATGACCTTGATGCCCACGGGGAACCGGCCCTGGAAGGTGCGCAGCGCGGTGACGTGGGAGATGATGCCCGACTTGTCGTCGGCGCAGCCGCGCCCGTACAGACGGCCGTCGATCAGGGTCGGCTCGAACGGCGGCGTGCGCCACGCGGCCGGGTCACCGGCGGGCTGGACGTCGTAGTGGGCGTACAGCAGCACCGTCGGCATGCCGGGAGGCGCGGGGGCCTCGCCGAACACGGCGGGGAAGCTGCCCTCGACGGGCACCTGCTGGACGCGCGGCAGGCCCACGGAGCGCAGCAGCTCCTCCGTCATGGCGGCGGCGGCGTGGACGGGCTCTTCCGGGTGCCCGGGGAAGGCCACGGAGGGGATGGCGGCAAGCCGCCGCAGCTCGTCGACGGCCTGCGGCATCGCGGCGGCGACGGCGCTCTCGATCTGGTCAGGAGTCACGGGACGGTCCCCCGGGGGTCGTTCTCAACGGGTGGTCTACGGTTGTCCGCGGCGGTCGCGGCCGGCGGGCACCGGCTTCGGGCGATCGTCGCAGCTCACAGGAGTGCATACCAGTTCACAGCGATTTGCTCACATTGGATCACGGCGCACCGTGCTGGGGAAACGGGGTTCGCGCGTGCGTGACGAATCTAGCCTGCGGATTTCGTTGCTGTTACAAAACGGTTCTGCGGATCTCGGTTTTCTTGCAGAGTGTCACGACCGATTCGCTTGGCAAACCGGAAGTCACGATGCAGACTGTGGAGAGTTCAGACACGAGGGAAGATAACCATGACGCAGGCCGAAAACGACGTCCTGAAGGCCGCGCAGGACCACCTGTGGTTGCACTTCACCAGACACAGCGCCTACGAACAGTCCGAGATCCCGACCATCGTCCGCGGTGAGGGGTCCTACGTCTACGACATCCATGGCAAGCGTTACCTCGACGGTCTGGCCGGGCTCTTCGTCGTCCAGGTGGGCCACGGGCGGCAGGAGCTCGCCGAAGCCGCCGCCAAGCAGGCCCAGGAGCTGGCGTTCTTCCCGCTGTGGTCGTACGCCCACCCCAAGGCGGCCGAGCTGGCCCAGCGGCTGGCCTCCCACACCCCCGGCGAGCTGAACCGGGTCTTCTTCACCACCGGCGGCGGCGAGGCGGTCGAGACCGCCTGGAAGCTCGCCAAGCAGTACTACAAGCTCGTCGGCAAGCCCCTCAAGCACAAGGTCATCAGCCGCCAGATCGCCTACCACGGCACCCCGCAGGGCGCCCTGTCGATCACCGGCATCCCGGCGTTCAAGCAGATGTTCGAGCCGCTCGTGCCCGGCTCGGTCCGCGTCCCGAACACCAACTACTACCGCGCCGACGAGATCACCGGCGTCCCCGGCATGACGGCCGAGGAGTACGGCATCTGGGCGGCCGACCGGGTGGCCCGCGCCATCGAGATGGAGGGCCCCGACACGGTGGCCGCCGTCTTCGCCGAGCCCGTCCAGAACGCCGGCGGCTGCTTCCCGCCGCCCCCCGGCTACTTCCAGCGCCTGCGCGAGATCTGCGACGAGTACGACGTGCTGCTCGTCTCCGACGAGGTCATCTGCGCCTTCGGCCGCCTCGGCACGATGTTCGGCGGCCAGAAGTTCGACTACGTGCCCGACATCATCACCTGCGCCAAGGGCCTGACCAGCGGCTACTCGCCGATCGGCGCCATGATCGCGCACGAGCGGCTGTTCGAGCCGTTCAAGGACGGCGACACGATGTTCGCCCACGGCTACACCTTCGGCGGCCACCCCGTCTCCGCCGCCGTGGCCCTGGCCAACCTCGACATCTTCGAGCGCGAGGACCTGCTCGGCCACGTCACCGCCAACGAGCCGCGCTTCCGCGAGGCCCTCGAAGGGCTGAGCGACCTGCCGATCGTCGGCGACGTGCGCGGGTCGGGCTACTTCTGGGGC
This sequence comes from Nonomuraea aridisoli, assembly GCF_003236395.1. Lineage (GTDB taxonomy): Bacteria > Actinomycetota > Actinomycetes > Streptosporangiales > Streptosporangiaceae > Nonomuraea > Nonomuraea aridisoli. The sequence continues at coordinate 5,277 of NZ_POUD01000300.1, forward strand.
ATCGAGCTGGTCAAGGACAAGGTCACGAAGGAGACGTTCGACGCGGACGAGTCCGAGCGTCTGCTGCGCGGCTTCCTGTCGAAGGCGCTGTTCGACGCGGGCCTCTACTGCCGCGCCGACGACCGGGGCGACCCCGTGATCCAGCTCTCCCCACCGCTGATCGCCGGCCAGAAGGAGTTCGACGAGATCGCGTCGATCCTGCGCGGCGTACTGAGCGAGGCGTGGAAACGCCTCTGAACCGCGAACCCCCGGGACGACGGCGTGCCGGGTTCCCGAAAGGATCCACCGCAATGAAGATCGGCGTACCCGCCGAGGTCAAGAACCACGAGTATCGCGTCGCGGCGACCCCGGCGGGCGTTCACGAACTGGTGCGGGCCGGCCACGAGGTGACCGTCCAGCGTGGGGCAGGCCTCGGCTCGCACATCACCGATGAGGAGTACCTCGCCGCCGGCGCGAAGATCATCGACAGCGCCGACGACGTGTGGGGCGGCGCCGACATGGTGCTCAAGGTCAAGGAGCCGATCGCCGAGGAGTACCACCGGCTGCGCGACGGCCTGGTGCTCTTCACGTACCTGCACCTGGCCGCCTCCCGCGCCTGCACCGACGCGCTCCTGCGGGCCGGCACCACCGGCATCGCGTACGAGACCGTGCAGGTCGGCAACGCGCTGCCGCTGCTCGCGCCGATGTCGGAGGTCGCCGGCCGGCTCGCGCCGCAGGTGGGCGCGTACAACCTGATGCGCTTCAACGGCGGGCGGGGGATCCTGCCGGGCGGCGTGCCGGGCGTGGCCCCGGCGAAGGTGGTCGTGATCGGCGGCGGCGTCTCCGGCCTGAACGCCGCGCAGATCGCCGTCGGCATGGGCGCCGACGTCACCGTCCTCGACCTCAACATCGACCGCCTGCGCCAGATCGACGCGATCTACCAGGGCCGCCTCAAGACGCTGGTCTCCACCCGGTACGCGATCGAGCAGGAGGTCCTCCAGGCCGACCTGGTCATCGGCGCGGTGCTGATCCCCGGCGCCAAGGCCCCGACGCTGGTCTCCAACGACCTCGTCTCGCGGATGAAGCCGGGCTCCGTGCTCGTGGACATCGCCATCGACCAGGGCGGCTGCTTCGAGGACTCGCGCCCGACCACGCACGCCGACCCGACGTACAAGGTGCACGAGTCGATCTTCTACTGCGTGGCCAACATGCCCGGCTCCGTGGCCAACACCTCGACGTACGCGCTGACCAACGCGACCCTTCCGTACGCGGTCAAGCTGGCCAACCTCGGCTGGCGTGACGCCGTCAAGACGGACGGCGGCCTCGCGGGCGGCCTCAACACGCACGCCGGCCTGCTCACCAACCAGCCGGTCGCCGAGGCCCTCGGCCTGGCGTACACGCCGGTCTCCGAGGTCGTCTGACCGCTCGCTCACTTCACGAACGGAGGGTACGGCGCCGCCGTGCCCTCCGTTCTCATGTCCGCGTGGTTGTATCCCCTGGTGAGGACAACCCGAGGAGGAACGATGGCGCTCGGTGTCAGCTGTTCCAGGCCGACGACATCGTCGAGACCTGCCGTGAGCTCGCCGCGCGCGGCGTCGAGTTCACCGAGGAGCGGTCGCGGCAGCCGTGGGGCTGGTCGGCCGTCTTCAAGGACGACGAGGGTCACCTCTTCCATCTCGGCCAGCGCTGGGGCCGCCCCCTCAAGCGGGGCCGGCAAGTTGAAAATGAAAATCATTCTCTATTAGGGTGACGGTGTCCGCCAGGGACCGGAGCCAGGCTCCGCGTGTCTGGAACTCCTGGCCGGACACGTACGCCTGAGGAGAGTGTTGTGTCATCAGTGCAGCTCGCATCGCCGCGATCCAGCCCCGCGCACACGGTGACGGGCGCCTCCTGGGGCGGACGCCGGCTCCGCGCCCCGCTCGCCTTCTTCCTCGTCACGCTCGCCCTGCTCGCCAGCCTGGTGGTGTCGACCGCGTTCGGGGCGGAGTCCCTGCCGCCGGCCACGGTGCTCGACGTGCTGGTCAGGCGGGCCACCGACGGGCCGGTCGCGGACCTCGCGTACGACACGATCGTGTGGCAGTTGAGGGTGCCGCGGGCGCTGCTGGCGGCGCTCGTCGGAGCCGGCCTCGCGCTGGCGGGGGCCGGGATGCAGACGCTCGTCCGCAATCCGCTCGCGGACCCGTACCTGCTGGGGGTCTCCTCCGGGGCGAGCGTCGGCGCGACCGCGGTGATCACGTCCGGGCTGTTCGCCGGCGCGGGGGCGTTGACGTTGTCCGGGGGCGCGCTCATCGGGGCGCTCGGCGCCGCGGCGCTGGTGTTCGTGATCGCCGCCGCCCAGGGCGGGCTGACCCCGTTGCGGCTGGTCCTCACCGGGACCGTCCTCGGCTCGGCGTTCTCCGCGATCGCGAGTTTCCTGGTCTTCCGCAGCCCCGACCCGGCCGTGGCGCAGTCCGTGCTGTTCTGGCTGCTCGGCAGCCTGGCCGGCGCGGAGTGGCACCAGCTCGTGATCCCGGCGATCACGGTCGGGGTCGTCGCCGCGGCGATGCTGGCCGGCAGCGGCTGGCTCGACGCGCTCGCGTCGGGTTCCGACACCGCGGCGTCGGTCGGCGTCCCCGTCCGGGCGGTGCGCGTCGGGCTGTTCGTCCTGCTGGCCGTCCTGGTCGGCGTGCTGGTCGCGGTCTCGGGCGGCATCGGCTTCGTCGGGCTGGTCGTGCCGCACGCGGCGCGGCTGCTGGTCGGCGCCCGGCATCGGGTCCTGCTGCCGGCCTCGGCGATGTGCGGCGCGCTGTTCCTGCTGTGGGTGGACGTCGTCACCCGGGTCCTCGTGCGCCCCACCGAGATCCCGCTCAGCGTCGTGTCGGGGCTGATCGGCGCGCCGGCGTTCCTCGTCCTGCTCGGGCGACGCCGTTACCGCTTCGGGGGCGAGGGGTGAGCGAGGGGTGAGCGTCCACCTGCGTGCCGAGGGGCTCGCCTGCGCGGTGGGGAACCGCGTCATCCTCCGCGACCTGCGGCTCGACGTCCGGGAGGGGGAGACGATCGGGATCGTCGGGCCGAACGGATGCGGGAAGTCCACGCTGCTGCGCGTCCTCGCCGGCCTGCGCGCCCCCACGGCCGGCCACGTGCACGTCGGCGGTGTGCGCCTGCACGGTCTCGGCTCGCGGCAGCGGGCCCGCAAGGTCGCGCTGGTCGCCCAGGAGCAGGACCTGCCCGCGGACCTGCTCGCCGGCGAGGTCGTCGCGCTGGGCCTGACCCCCTACCGCTCACCGTGGAACGGCGTCGGACCGCGCGAGCGCGCCGCCGTCGCCGCCGCGCTCGCCGAGGTCGGGCTGGCCGATCTCGCCGACCGGCCGGTGGAGCAGCTGTCCGGCGGCGAACGCCGCAGGGTGCTCCTCGCCAGAGGGCTGGTGCAGCGCACTCCGCTCCTCCTGCTCGACGAACCGACCAACCACCTCGACGTACGGCACCAGCTGCACCTCATGCGGCTCGTCCGCCGGCTCGGCCGCACCGTGGTGCTGGCGCTGCACGACCTCACCCTGGCCGCGACCTGTGACCGCGTCCTCGTGCTGCACGAGGGCCGGGCCCTGCCCCTCGCGCCGCCCGGCGAGGCGCTGGCCCCCGCCGTCGTCAGCGCCGTCTTCGGCGTGGACGCCATCCCCATCCGCCACCCCGTCACCGGTGACACGCACCTGCTGATCACCCCGCTCCACCCGGAGTCCGCCCCATGAACCGCATCGTCCTCGCCGTCGCCACCGCCGCGGCGGCCGTCTCGCTCGCCGCCTGCGGCACGACCGCCGCCGCGCGGCCCGACGCCGCTGCGGTCACGGTCGCCAACTGCGGCGAGCCCGCCCGCTTCCCCTCGCCGGCGCGGCGGCTGTTCGTCAACGACGGCAACATGATCGCCATGGCCCTGGCCATCGGGGCAGAGGATCAGGTGGCCGCGGTCTCCAGCCTGCAACGCGACGCCGGCACCCTGCGCCGCCACTACGGCGACGTCGTCGACCGGCTGAACGTCGTCGCGCCGGGTTACCCGTCCCGCGAGACCGTGCTCGCGCAGCGGCCCGACGTCATGGTCGCCGGCTGGAACTACGGCTACAGCGAGGAGACCCGGCTGACCCCCGACTCCCTGCGCGAACGAGGCATCGCCCCGTACGTGCTCACCGAGAGTTGCCGGCAGAGCGGCGGCGGGCGGCGGGGGATCGTCGAACCGTGGCAGGCGCTCCGCGACGACCTGGCCAATCTCGGTACGATCACCGGCCGCACCGGGCAGGCGCGGCAGGTCGTCGACGACCTCGACCGGCGGCTGACCGCGCTGCGGAACGCGCCGCGACCCGGGAGACGGCCCACGGTCTTCCTGTTCGACAGCGCGAGCGACACGGTCTTCTCCAGCGGCCGGTTCGGCGCCCCGCAGGCGATCATCGACAGCGCGGGCGGCCGCAACGCGATCGAGGACGTCGACGACAGCTGGACCACGGTGTCCTGGGAGCGGGTGGTCGCGGCCGAGCCGGACGCATTCGTCTTCGTCGACTACCCGCCGCAGACCTTCGAGCAGAAGGTGCGGCTGCTCACCTCGCGGGCGGGCATCAAGGACCTGCCCGCGGTGGCCGAGCGGCGGTTCCTGAACCTGCCGTACGCCCTGTGGACCAGCAGTCCCCTGAACATCGACGCCGCCGAGCAGATCCGCAAGGCGCTCGAACGGTGGCGCCTGGTGCCGGAGTCCACGATCACGCCGCCGTTCGACGACCGTGCCCAATAGAAATGGTATTCATTTTCATATATGGTGCTACAGCCAGATCCGGCGATGAATGTCCAGTTGGGGGGAGTCGCTATGAGCTGCGGGAACGCCGACCTGCTGGTGCGCGCCCTGCCGGCCGCCCGCCGGACACGGCAGCGCGGCGCGGTGCTGCACGTGCTGGTGGACTGCTCGGATTTCGTCTCCGCCCAGCAGCTGCACGCCCTGACCACCGCCGACGGGATCGGGGTGGGGCTGACCACCGTCTACCGCACGCTGCGGGAGCTGGAGGCCTACGGCCGGGTCGACGTCGTACGCGACGACGCCGGCGAACGGCTGTACCGGCTGCGGCCGTTCGGCAGGCACCGCCACTACCTCGTCTGCCGGTCCTGCGGCCGCAGCCGTGCGGTGGACGCCGAGGTGGTGGAGGCGTGGGTGGACGAGATCGGCGAGAGCGCCGGGTTCGACGCGGTGGAGCACACCGTCGAGCTCACCGGGATCTGCGCGACCTGCCGCTCCGCCACCCCGCCCCTCGCCGGCGGAGGAGAGCAGTGA